>CBDUSC010000271.1:0-3391 GCA_965369735.1 uncultured bacterium | reverse complement strand
ATGCGCGCGAAAGTGTTTTGCGAATTTTGGCGAGTTCCACCGGTTTGCCCAGATAATCGAAGGCTTTGTAATGCATCGCCTGGACGGCAGTATCGACCGTGCCATACGCGGTCATGAGAATGACCGGCAGTTTCGGGTGGCTCTGGCTGAGTTCTTTCAGGACATCGAGGCCATTGCGCCCCGGCATCCGGATATCCAGGAACACGACATCGGGGTGCTCGGCATCGACCATTTTCAAGGCATCATCACCGTTGCTTGCGGTGATGGCAGCATGGCCATCGGCAGTCAGCAAATCGCCGAATGCATCGCAGATTGCCTTTTCGTCATCTGCGATCAGTACTTTCGCCATCACTCGTATCCCGGTAAATCAAAAGGCCACGCGCCATTATGACAGCTATGACAATGGAAACTGTGCGGTAAAGCGCGCCCCACCCAGGGCATCGCTGCTATCAAAACCGAGGCTGCCGTTTTGCTGTTCAATCAGCTTGCGACTCAGGATCAAACCCAGGCCAAGACCGTCATCATGACCACTGCCCGTATCGTCGATCGGTTCATACATGAGACGCTCGCGGATATTCCCGGCAATGCCCGGCCCGGAGTCCTCGACCGTCACACCGCAGTGTGTATCGTTTGTCCAGGTACTGATGCGAACGCTTCCACCGGTTCCGGCTGCCCGTGCTGCATTGGTGATCAGGTTGAGCAGTACCTGGCGTGTTCTGCCAGCGTCGAGATCCACTGGCGGCGTGTCTGCAAAATCCAGCGTCAATGAAACACCCTGGTGCTCCAGTTGTGGTGACACCAGCCCGGCGACATCGGCTGCGAGTTCGTTCAGCCGGGTGGGAGCAGGCTCGCTGCTTTTCCCGCCGGCGACCCCCAGCGTGCGCGAGACGATGAGTTCCAGGCGATCGATCTCGGCCAGTATTTTGTCGGATCTCTCGCGCTCGGCGCCATCCAGCGATTCGCGCAACAGCTCGAGTTGCAACTTGATCGCGGTCAGGGGATTGCGGATTTCGTGTGCAATCTGCGCGGCGAGATCACCAAGGGCCGCCATGCGCTGGCGATCCACCAGCTTGTTTTCATAGATTTCGAGTTGCCCGGCCATCTTGTTGATCGAATCCACCAGGTTGCCGATCTCCGCCGGCTCCGTTGCCGACATTCTTACGCTGCGGTCGCCAGCGGCAATTTTATCGGCCATATCGATAAGATCGCGCATGGGATCGGTAATCGCGCTCGCATGCCGGTGCCCCAGCCAGGCCGATACCAGGATACCCAGCAGCACTATCAAAACCAGCCATCGCGCGGCGCGGCGGGTTGCCGCACGAACATCGGCCAGCGATGCCAATGCTGCAACGGATGAAAACCGTGCGTCATGACCGGTGGCCAAAGAAGACTGCACGACGATCCAGGTTTCGTTTGCGACTGTCAAAACTAACGGTCCATCAGCGCCTGGTCCATCGGCGCTGGCCGATAGCGACTGCATGATGTGTGTTGCAGCACCGGTGGTGAGCCCCCCGCTGGTCTCGGCTACAGTGCCATCGCCTGTCAGCAAGACGAGCTCGGCATCCAGCAACTGTGCCAGCCGGTCGATCAGATCCTGGGTCAATGGGAACTGGCCCGCGGCGATGTTATCGACCGCGTGGCTGAGTTGTGCGCCGAGGCGCTCCTGCAGCGCCTGGCCCGTTATCCGGGTTCCAATCCAGCCACTGAGGATCAACGCGACAACAAGGGTTGCCGTATACGGGATAAACAGCCGGAAATAAATACTGCGCAAGCGATTCACAGCGTCAGGGTAGTGACGGGTCTGATGTCTGGCAAGGCTTTATTCTGTAAAAAAAGCTGACAGTACTCAGGTCCGGTCCGGATGGCTGATCAATATGGGTTGTGATCCGTTTTTACTGTCGATTCAGGGCATAAGCACATGAAATTGATGGTCTTTGAATTTGTCGTCACCGGGCGATACCGCGCCCCTGCATACGCATGCGCGGCGCGGTTTCGGAACGTTTGCCGTTCAGGTTCGCTTATTGGCTGGAAAAAACGAAAAACTTTATAAAAACAACAACTTGAATTTGCCTGTGTCGAGTTTGTTTACAGGGGTTGTCAGGCTGCGTGTGTTTCAGCTTCTGCACCGCAGAAAAATATGGTGCCAAATGAATGGCTTAGCGCCACAGCCGTGGTTTGGTACGGAACTTGCAGCTATAGCGGCAGACCTGTGTCACGCACATGGATCGCGCCTGACAAAAACAATAAACGGCCGCTGGATCGGCTGCTACAGCGACAAGCTGTTATTCGGGAGTACTTAAGTAATGAGTATAAAAAGACTTGGAACGCTTCCTGTCCTGGCGTTGCTCCTCATCGCGTGGTCACCGGCGCAAGCCGATGTATCTCTGTTTGACTGGGGTTTCAGCGACGATGGTACGACATACTGTAAAAGGGCCATTGATGGTTGCGATAACACCAATACCTTGCCGGCTGGTATGGATGCCTCGGGTTTCGATTTCAGCACTGGTCTTGGCTCTTTGAGCATGACCATCACCGGTGTTGGACCGCATTCCATGATCGCCTACTTTGATCACGAGATCGATGAAGCCATCAACACATTCTTCAACGAGTTGGGTTCGACATCTGGCGCGGCTGCTGCCGGTCAGAGCTGGGAAATCGATGAGCCGGGGTTCTTTGAACCCGTCGGTGACATATTCGACAACTTTGTTGCCGGGATGCTGGACAACACGGTTGGTTTCCCGGAAGACCCGAATGACGTGGCCATGGCCATGGGCTTCGACTTCGATTTGCTGGAAGACGAGACCGCACTGGTCGAATTTTTCCTCAGCACTGAAGCACCGGATGTCGATTTTTATCTCGCACAAACGGACCCGGACAGCCAGCTCACCATTTATTTCTGGGGTGAGTTGACGATACGTGGCCCGGGTGGCGATGTACCCGAACCGGGAACCCTGGGGCTTTTGGGTCTTGGTCTGCTCGGTCTGGTAGGAACGCGGCGACTGCGCAAACGCGCGGCCAGCTAAATGATTGGTCATCCCCGAAGGACCCTTTTGGGTGGGGATGATGCAAACGGCATACCGTCGTCATTGATGACGATGAAACACTAACAAGAGGGGAATGCCGTAATGTTATCAAGCATATACTCTAATAAATATCCGATGCGGTTGTGGTACTGCATCTTGTCCTCATTTGCTTTTGCAGCGCTGTTCGTGACAACGACAGCCAGCGCACAGGTAGATACCGCGACATTCATCAGCGCGCACGCCGATTGTGGTGGTGTGGGTAACACCGAGTGGACAATTACCGCAAACGGCGAGTCTGTCTCGGTTGTGTCCACACAGGGTTGCATATGCGGCGATGATGTCCACGCAGAGATGGAATTCAACGCCGG
>CBDUSC010000270.1:0-3393 GCA_965369735.1 uncultured bacterium | reverse complement strand
GAACCGGCGTGGTCGCCATTTCCACCCGAATAACGTGGTGGTCATCAGGTTTATGTGTTAAAAAGCGGGCGATTTTACCCGTCAACAAGGGAATGCGAGTTTTCAAGATGAAAAAAATGATGTCGGACACAGTATCCATTTTTGCACTGGCCCTGATTCTTGTGATATCGGGTTGCAGTTCATCCGGGGGTACCCAGGATGATGCTGCCAGTGATGAATCCGCTTCGGACTGGGCAAGTGACGGTACTTCGGATGGCGGCGTGGTTGGTGATGCCAGGGCCCGGCCGGATGGCGCGCCCGGATCCGGCGATGGCGCGGATCCGGATGACCGCAGCGTGTATTTTGAGCTGGACAAGAGTGCTGTGTTGCCACAGTACAACCAGGTATTGTCCGATCATGCCCAGTTTCTTGCCGAAAATCCTGCGGCACGGGTAAGACTGGAAGGGCATGCAGATGAACGAGGCTCACGCGAGTACAATATAGGCCTCGGCGAACGGCGTGCGCAGGCGGTACGCCGTGTTCTGCTGATACAGGGCGCTGCTGCAAATCAAATCACCACCGTCAGCTATGGCGAGGAACGGCCTCAGGATACAGGCAGCAGTGAGTCATCCTGGGCCAGGAACAGACGGGTTGAACTGGTATACAACAAATGATGACATGGAAAGCATATAGAGCAGGGATATTGATCGCAGCCACCGGTGTGCTGGCTGCCGGCTGTATGACGGTACCCGAAGAGGATCCGGTCTGGGTACAGGCACGGGACAACGATCAGCGGCTGGAGCGTATCGAGCGTGTCATGGACAACGACAGCCTGCTCGAGCTGATCCAGCAGGTTGATTCATTGCAGAACGAAGTCCGGCAACTGCGCGGTGAAATGGAAAGCATGGCGCATGATGTCGATGGCGCCACTGGCCGGCAAAGAGACCTGTATGTCGATGTCGATAACCGGTTGCAAAAACTGGAGCGGGGCGGGGTCATAATCGAAGAGGGCCCGGGCGGTCAAACTACCCTTATCGCCACGGGAAACCAGCCATTGCCGGTGCCCAATGGCACGGACAGGGAGAATTACCAGGCAGCCATCGATTTGCTGCAGGATGGGCGCTATCAGCCCGCAGCCGCGGCCTTCCAGCGTTTTCTCGGTGTATTTCCTGAAAGCCAGTACGCCGATAACGCTCAATACTGGTATGCAGAAACCCATTACGTGACCCGCGAATTCGAGCAGGCACTGGGCGCGTTCCAGATCGTCATAAACGACTACCCGCGCTCGCGGAAAATCCCCGATGCGATGCTGAAAATTGGATACTGCAATTACGAACTCAAACGCTGGGATGCCGCTCGCAATGCCCTTAGTCAGGTGACTGCCGACTACCCGAACAGCACCGCTGCCAACCTCGCGCAGCGTCGTCTTTCGCAGATGGATGGCGAAGGCCATTGAAACTGTAAACAAGACTGATCTGCCCGCGGATCAGCGACTAAAAATCAACGAGATCTTTTTTTCGCTGCAAGGCGAAGCCGATTCCGTTGGCTGGCCCACCGTGTTTATACGGCTCACGGGCTGCCCGTTGCGTTGCCAGTATTGCGATACTGAATATGCGTTCTTTGGCGGCGAGTGGTGGTCTTTTGAACAAATACTCAAAGAGACACGGAAACATGCGACACAACGTATTTGTGTCACAGGTGGTGAACCGCTGGCGCAAAAAAACTGTTTTGGTTTTTTGGAAACGCTGTGTGATGCAGGGTATTCCGTTTCCCTGGAGACCAGTGGCGCAATGGACATTGCACAGGTGGACAAAAGGGTGGTTCGCGTGCTGGATCTGAAAACCCCGGGTTCGGGTGAAGTCGAACGCAATCTTTGGAAGAACCTCGATGAACTGACGGATCATGACCAGATCAAGTTCGTGATCTGTTGCCGCAAAGACTATGAATGGGTCAGGGAAACCATCGCGGACCGCGAACTCCACGACCGCTGCAGTATCCTTTTATCACCGAGTTTTGAGCAACAGGACGCAACCGAGCTGGCCGAATGGATACTCGAGGACGGGTTGGATGTACGCTACCAGCTTCAGATTCACAAGTTTCTCTGGGGCGATACGCCGGGTCACTAGAACGCCAATGACAAATAGCCTTATAAAAGACGTTTAACTTACTGATAAAAAATGAAAAAAGCTGTTGTCTTGTTATCGGGCGGTCTGGATTCTGCGACCGCGCTGGCGATTGCCAGGGATGAAGGGTTTGACTGTCATGCCCTGAGCTTCTATTACGGTCAAAAACATGCGTCGGAGATTGCAGCTGCACGAAGGGTGGCAAAAACCCTTGGGGCAATCGATCACAAAATCATGGGTATCGATACATCGGGTATGGGTGGGTCGGCGCTGACCGATCCTGATACCCCGGTCCCCGAAACGCAGCAGGATGGCATACCCGCCACCTACGTACCGGCACGCAACACCGTTTTTCTTGCCCTGGCGCTGGGCTATGCCGAAGTGCTTGAATCCACAGACATCTTCATCGGTGTCAACGCGGTGGATTACTCCGGTTACCCGGATTGCCGGCCCGAATATATCGCGCAGTTTAAAAAGCTGGCCGATCTTGCGACCAAGGCAGGCGTGGAGGGTGCGGAGTATTCAATACACACGCCGCTGATCGATTTGAGCAAGGCCGATATCATCCAGCGGGGCACCGCCCTGGGTGTGGACTACAGTGTCACGGTGTCTTGCTACCAGGCCGACGAGAATGGCATGGCCTGCGGTGTCTGTGACTCCTGCCGGATACGAAAAGACGGTTTTTCGGCGGCAAATATTACCGATCCCACCCGGTATGTCGCGGCCTGACGGATACCTGACTGGCCTTTATCGACTGGCCATTATCAAAGCCATTATCAAAGATTGGGCCGGGCTTGAGATTTGGCCGCGTTACGGTATGATCGCGCATCTTCTGTATTGGGGGTATAGCTCAGTTGGTAGAGCATCGGCCTTTTAAGCCGCTGGTCGCAGGTTCGATTCCTGCTGCCCCTACCATTTTTTAGCACGAATTTACTTCGCCGGCAGTTTTTTGCCATCGGGGTCGACTTGCCGAAGATGGGCCAGCTGATCGGCAAGATCATCCCTGACTTCATGCATCATGGCCTGGAAATCGGCGTCATCGCGTATCGACTCCAGGGCCAGATCCTGATCCAGGTAATACCACCACTGACCTCGCCAACCCATGTCGATCGCCTCCCTGAGCGCGCCCAGCGCCAGGTCCCGTTTGCCCTGCAGCGCATATGCCCGGGCGTCATTGATTCCAAAGCCAGTCAAGCCCATACGCGATTCCGATTCACCGTTCAGTAAATCCAGGACACGTGCCAAAAGCATGTCGGCGCGATCCATATCGCCAGCAGCCCTGAGCGCCGGC
>CBDUSC010000269.1:0-3418 GCA_965369735.1 uncultured bacterium | reverse complement strand
GAGATACGTGCCCGCAAGCACAAAGCACAATAGAATCGGGTCTGGTTGGATCCATACGGACAAAAACGATTGACGGTCTGACTCAAGCTGTTGCTGTACCCATGTGGTTTGCGCTGATCAGTGTCGTCCTGCTCGGCTGGCTTTTGTTCGCGCGCATGCTGCTGCCCGGCGTGCGCTGGTTTTTCCGCCGCCGCCTGAATCGTCTCATCGACGAGCTCAACAAACGCCTCGATCTGCGCTTGCCACCCATTGCGCTGACCAAACGCCGCGTGCTGATAGACCGGCTGATGTATGACTCCAAAGTCATGAACGAAGTGTCAAGGTTCTGCGAAGAAAATGGCGCGTCTTTTGAAGTTGCAATGAATCGCGTGGAACACTATGCGCAGGAAATCGTCCCGGCTTTCAATGCCTATTTCTATTTCCGGGTCGGTAGCTGGATCTGCAAAACGACATCGGAAATGCTCTATGACGTCCGTATTCTATACGCGGACCGCGAGCATCTGAACCAGATTGAAAAAAACAAGAGCATTGTTCTTGTCATCAATCACCGCAGCAACATGGACTACATCCTGCTGGCATACCTGGTTCTGCGTAGCGCAGCACTGAGTTATGCAGTCGGCGAGTGGGCGCGGGTCTGGCCGTTACAGCAGGCCATACGCATGCTGGGCGGTTACTTTGTCAGGCGCGGATCGCGAAACCCGCTGTATCGACGTGTACTGGAACGCTATGTGCAAATGGCCGTTGAGGGTGGCGCATCGCAGGCAATATTCCTGGAAGGCGGCTTGTCCCGCGATGGAAAATTTCGCGATCCGAAAATCGGCCTGCTGGATTACATGATGCGTGATTTTGACGTCGACGTCGACGCCCATCGCGACATTCTGTTTATCCCGATTGGAATAAACTACGACCGTGTGCTCGAAGATCGCACGCTGCTGCTGGATGCAGGCCCCAACTCGGTAAAACGCAGCGGTCTCACGGTGGTATTGACCAGTTTTGGTTTTCTGTTCAAAAATATCTGGTTGCGGATGCGGGGTCGCTGGAGAAATCACGGCTTTGCAGCTGCTTGCTTTGGTACACCCGTCTCGCTGCGCGAATACTGCCAAAAACACAGCTTTGATCCACGCAGGGCGACGCGTGAAAAACGGGTCGACCAGGTGCAAATGCTGGCAAAAGACCTGATGCAGGACATATCAAAGCTGGTACCGGCGGGTCCCGTCAGCATGCTGGCGCAACTGTTTATCAGCGAACCCGACCGGGAATTCAGCACAAAGGTGCTGGGGGAGCAGTTCGCGCAGCTTGGAAACTACCTGCGCGAACAAGGGTGCCCGGTCATCAGCTCAGCCGAAACCGACGAAACTGCCATGCAGTGCGGTGTCGAGCACCTCCTGCAACGCAGGCTCATTATTTTTTCCGGCGACCGTTACCAGATGGTGCCGGAGGAACGATCCATGCTGAGCTATTACGCGAACGCCATCAGCCACTGGCTGGAGCCGAACGAGATCGACAAAAAGGCCACATAGTTGAGAGCATCGGTCTTAATGTTCTACTGCATGGTGTGTGCGTTCGCCTCGGTGGCCGGCGATACAGACGATGCGCCGGAGAATTACACCTACGCGCAATGGTACGCACTGGCGGCAGAGGCATTCACGGCGCAGGACTTCGCGGCGATGCGCGATGCCGTTGACGGCGCATTGCAACTACGACCCGATTTTCCACCCATGCTTTTTTACCGCGCCATGGCCAGCAGCAAACTCGACGATGCAGACGCTGCTTTTGAAGCTTTGGAAAAACTTGCGCTCATGCGCACCGTGCCGGTTCAACCCGAGCCCGACACTTTTGCCAATATCGCCGCCGATCCACGGTTCAGGGCGCTGCAACACCGGCTGATCCGGATTTCAAAACAACCGTTTGGCCGCGCATCGATTGCATACAAGCTCAATGAACCCGGGTTTTTACCCGAGGGCATCGCGTACGATGACAAAACCGGGGCGCTATACCTTGGCAGCGTGCGCAAAGCGCACATTGTCAGGATTGTGCCGCCAGGCGTGGTCGATAGCACAATCATCGGCCCGGATCTGGGTTCGGTGTTTGGCATGCGTATCGACGCGAAACGCAATCAACTGTGGATTGCGAGCGGCGTGGTTCCGGAACTCGATGAGGCGCATAGGCCCGAATCGGATGCCGCATCAATCATGGTATACAGCATCGGTGATCGCATACGCCTTGCCGGACGATACCAGCTCCACGATAAACAAAGTCATCTGTTTGGCGATCTCATCATCGATGATAATGGCAACATTATTACGACGGATCGTATTGGCGGCGGTGTCTACAAACTGAATCCCGAGACGCGCAAGTTCAAAAACCTGGTCGCGCCCGGCGTGCTGTATTCACCGCAGGGTCTTGCGTTTGCCGGGGATGAGCGCGGGCTGTACATCGCCGACTATCGACGCGGTCTGTATCTGTTTGACACAAAAAACAACAGCCACAAGCGCTATACCACGCTGGATGATGCCTCGTTGTACGGCATCGATGGATTGTATCGCCATGGTGACAGCCTGATTGCTATCCAGAACGGCATAAAGCCGCATCGGGTGGTTCAAATCCCTCTGGACAGCGAGGGCAAGCCCGTATCGCCGGTGAACATATTGGCGATGAATCTCGAGGGCATGGATGAACCCACATTGGGCAGCCTCGGTGGCAACCGCTTTTATTTTGTTGCCAACAGCCAGTGGCACCGCTTTGCAGACCCGGACAACCCGCCAAAAGCAGAAGAGCTGACCGGCCCCCGCATCATGTCGGTAGACCTGGATCCGGCACAATAACCATGTGTCTGCTGGTTTTTGCCTGGCAACATCACCCCATTTACCGATTCGTATTTGCCGGCAATCGCGATGAGTATCATGCGCGCCCGGCAGCCGGGGCATGCTGGTGGGATGATGCGCCAGGCATTTTGGGTGGCCGTGATCTGCAGGCTGCCGGTACCTGGCTCGCCATCAATCGCCAGGGCCGGTTCGCGGTGGTGACCAACTACCATGAACTTGCAGATTCACCACCCGGGGCACCGTCACGCGGCGGGCTCATCTCCGAGGCGCTTGGCACACACGATTCCGCACATGCCGCGTTATGCGATATTGAGCCAGGGAAAATGGCCTATGCAGGCTTCAACCTGATTGCCACGGATGATCAGCAGGCGTTTTATTTATCCAACCGGCGCGAGGGGCTGCAGACGCTGGATGCAGGCAGCTACGGACTGGGCAATCAAAAGCTCGATACGCCCTGGCCGAAAGTGGAACAAAGCAAGCAGGGCTTTGCAGAGATCATCGCGCATCGGAATTTTGAGCTCGAATCGCTGTTCACGATGCTTGGAGATCGGCAACCTGCAAAGCATAATAGCGAACCGGAATCAGACGCCGAT
>CBDUSC010000268.1:0-3441 GCA_965369735.1 uncultured bacterium | reverse complement strand
GGCAAAGGGAATCGATGAGGCGGCGGCCATGCGCGATTATGGCGTGAGCTTCGGCGGACCGGTGATCGATACCGACAAGCTGCGGCAATGGAAGAACAAGGTGGTTGCCCGCCTGACCGGTGGTTTGACCGGGCTTGCCAAGCAGCGCAAGGTCAATGTGCTGCATGGCGAGGGTCGATTTTTGTCCGCCAGCCACATGGTTGTGGCAGGACCAGAAGGCGCGACGATTCTTGAATTCGAGCAATGCATTATTGCGGCAGGATCGGAATCGGCAATGCTGCCCGGTCTGCCCGATGACCCGCGGGTCATCGATTCCACCGGGGCGCTGGAGCTGGGTGATTTACCCGATCGCATGCTGGTCATCGGTGGCGGCATCATCGGTCTGGAAATGGCGACCGTATACGATGCGCTGGGCGTCAAAGTCAGTGTTGTCGAACTTACCGATGGACTCATGCCGGGATGTGATCGCGATCTTGTTCGACCGCTGCAAAAGCGCATCGATAAAAGTTACGAACACATCATGCTTGGAACCGCTGTGAAAGAAGTCACCGCCAGTGACAAAGGGATCCGTGTCAAATTCGATGGAAAAGCAGATCCTGGTCCACTGACCTACGACCGGGTGCTGGTCTCGGTTGGCAGAAAACCGAATGGCGCCGAGATCGATGCAGACAAAGCCGGCGTGAATGTGGATGAACGCGGTTTTATCCCGACGGACAAACAAATGCGCACCAACATACCGCATATATTTGCGATTGGTGACATCGTTGGCCATCCCATGCTGGCGCACAAGGCAAGCCATGAAGGCAAAGTGGCGGCAGAAGTGATATCGGGCGAAAAGCGTGCGTTTGACGCGCGCGTTATCCCTTCGGTTGCTTATACCGATCCGGAGATCGCATGGGTCGGTTTGACCGAGACCGATGCCAAAGCGCAGGGCATTGCATACGAAAAGAGTGCTTTTCCATGGGCGGCCAGCGGTCGCTCGTTATCGCTGGGTCGCGATGAGGGCATGACCAAGCTGCTGTTCGACCCGTCCAGTGGGCGCTTGCTTGGCGCCGGTATCGTGGGCCCAAACGCCGGTGATCTGATCGCCGAAGCAACGTTGGCGATTGAAATGGGCTGTGATTCGGCGGATATCGGTTTGACCATACACCCGCACCCGACTTTGTCAGAAACCATTGCATTTGCGGCCGAAGCCTACGACGGTACCCTGACCGATCTCTACATCCCCAAAAAGAAACGCTGAACCACCTGGCCTGTATCAGGCGACTTTTTTCCTGGCCTCGTGATATGGGTACAACTCATCCAGCGAGACCGATTTGCCATCCCCCTGAACAATGCGGCAATGATAACGACGCAGTTTTCGCCCGTCGCTGGCGCCGCATGAGTGCGCGATCATGCCAATCGCTTTTACCATTGTTCGTGCATACCGCGCGACGCGTTCTGCCTTGTCGCCGGGATTGAGACCCTTTTGCAGTTTTTTATCGTGCGTTGTGATGCCGGTTGGGCAGGTATTCTTGTTGCACTGTAACGCCTGTATGCAACCCAGCGAGAACATGAATCCTCGTGCCGAATTCACAAAATCCGCACCGACACACAAGGCCCAGGCGGCCTCTGCAGGTGTGATCATCTTGCCGCTTGCGATGACGCGTACACGGCCACGCAAACCATGCTCATCGAGTTTGTCGATGACCAGTGGCAGGCTCTCCTCGATGGTCAGACCCATATAGTCGATCAGGCTCATGGGTGCTGCGCCGGTACCACCATCCGCGCTGTCCACCGTGATGAAATCGGGCGCGCTTTCGATACCGCGCTTGTCGATTTCATCCATCAGTTCATCCAGCCAGCCGTAGGCGCCAATCACCGCCTTGAAACCAGTTGGCAAACCGGTCACCTCGCGAATGTGCGCAATCATGTCCAGCAGATCGCTTGCGGAATTGATCTCGGGGTGACGGTTCGGGCTGATCGAGTCATGACCCACCGGGATACCACGAATCTTTGAAATCGTTTCGGTGACTTTGTCGCCCGGCAAAATTCCGCCCTTGCCAGGTTTTGCGCCCTGGCTCAGCTTGATCTCAAATAATTTCACCTGCTCGTGCGATGCAATAGCTTTGAGTTTTTCATCGCACAGATTTCCCGCATCGTCGCGTGCGCCATATTTGGCTGTACCCATCTGGAAAACGATGTCGCAGCCGCCCTCGAGATGATAGGGCGCCAGGCCGCCTTCCCCGGTATTCATCCAGATACCCGCTTTTTTGGCGCCGTTTGACAATGCGCGTACCGCAGGTACCGACAACGCTCCAAAACTCATCGCCGATATATTGAAAATCGAGTCGGTTTCATAAGGTCTGCGCGCGTACGGGCCGACGATAACCGAACCGACGGGCGTGGCGTCTTCATCCAGCGTCGGATATGGACAATTCACGAATATCTTGGTGCCCACAGGTGTCAGATCGCGGGTAGATCCGAATGCGACGGTGGTATCGATGCCTTTTGCCGCGCGATATGCCCATGAGCGCTCCGCCCGGTTGAACGGCATTTCCTCGCGATCCATGGCGAAAAAGTACTGGCGAAAGAACTCGCCAAGATGTTCAAACAAATATCGAAATCGCCCGATGACAGGAAAATTTTTGCGCACCGCGTGTTTTGTCTGGGTGACATCGATGACCCACAATACGGCGACCACCAGCAGGCCTATGCCCATCGCAAAAACGAACAAATAAGCCATGAATTCCATGACTCTCATGGTGAAATTGAATGTTTCGGTATTCATACGTCTATCCTGGTGCGTTTTGCGGGCGAAAACGTTTTGCCAGCCAGTAATCTACGCTGATATAGCGACCGCCGCCAAGAAAGAACAATGCCAGCAACATGATGAAGTAGGTTGCAGCCCATTCAATACCGTTGTTGGAGACGATAAATCTTCCGTATTCGGTGAGCCAGTCATAATTGCCGTGTTCTTGCAGAATGTCTTTTGCGCGGCCAAGCCTGTCCAAAGCATCTACCGCATGCTCGCTGGGGTACGGTGACTGCAGATCATGCACCGCTTGCCAGCCGTGTTGCCAATGAACCGTTGCCGCTGCAACAATCATCGTAAACATCAGCGGGATAGTGGCCCATCGTGTCGCGAACCCCAATGTCAGGCAAACGACACCGCCGATTTCGGCGGAAACCGCGAGAAAGGCCATCAGGGTCGGGAACGGCAAACCCAACTGTTGGCCAAAATAATAGGTCGCAACATCGCTGAAATGGGCAAGTTTTGTGTACCCGACCGTCCAAAATACGGGCACCAGATAGATTCGCAGTGCCAGCGGTGCAAGAAAATCCACCTTGCGATAGTTTTCAAACGAATCCTGCACGCGATTGATCAAAGCAATCATGAAAAAGCCCTTATAGCAAAAAAAACGAGTTCAAAAATCAGCTGCGAACACCGAGAACGATGTC
>CBDUSC010000267.1:0-3454 GCA_965369735.1 uncultured bacterium | reverse complement strand
CGGGATAAGACGAAGTTCGTTGTCAGTTCCTTCCACTTCATAGGTCCCTGGTTGCACCAACACATCGCTGCCATTCGTCGCAAGGAAATGAACGGCTTGGTCTAAGGTTAGCGTGGCGGTGGACGGTGAATTGGCCGAACCGAAAGATGGCTGAGCAGCGAGGGCCACACCCGTGTGCCAGCCTACGAGATCGAGCTGCTGGGGCAGGAACCCGGCCCGATTCGCATGTCCAACGGTATCGAGCTGATTGCGCATGGCAGCTACAAGGACGCGACCGACATCGATACCCTGTTGATCGCGGGCGGTGTCGGTTACCGCGAGGCCATGATGGATGACGACCTTATCAAATGGATACGCGAGCAGGATGCCAGGGTTCGTCGACTGGGGTCGGTGTGCACGGGGGCGATGATCCTTGCCAAAACCGGGTTGCTCAGGGGTATGAAGGCAACCACTCACTGGGCCTATTGCGATGAACTCAAAAAATGTTCCGATTCCACTGATGTGGAACCCGATGCAATCTATGTAAACAACGGGCATCTGTACACCTCTGCAGGTGTCACTGCAGGTATGGATATGGCGCTGGGTATGGTGGAGGAAGACTGGGGCAGACCCGTTGCACTGGCCGTTGCGCGACAGTTGGTTTTATTTTTGAAGCGACCGGGCGGTCAATCTCAGTTCAGCGCGCAGCTACAAGCGCAGGCCTCCGGCACCGAACGATTTCGCGATTTGCAAATCTGGATTCTCGATAACCTCGAACAGGATCTGTCTGTATCCGCGCTTGCAGAGCGATCGGCGATGAGCCCACGCAACTTTGCACGCGCATTTGTCAATGAGGTCGGGGACACACCTGCCAAATACGTTGAAGCCTGTCGCATTGAAGCCGCAAGGAGGGCTTTGGAGGAATCACGATTGCCTGTAGAAAAAATTGCCTACCAGGGTGGCTTTGGTACTGCAGAGAGCATGCGGCGCGCATTCATTCGTCGACTCAATGTACCGCCCGCGGAGTATCGCAAAAGGTTCAGCGTTGCGAACCATCATTAAAAAAGGGGTCCGCATGGACCCCTTTTTACATGGCTAATACTTTTCTTTTTACGGGCCCTCTGTCAGTAATCCTCTGCGATCCAGCAGCGGTTCAATGACCGGGTCGCGACCGCGGAAAGCCTGGTACAGCTCCATGCCCGGCCGGGTGCCGCCCTTGCTCAGAATTTCGGCGCGAAAACGCCGCGCCGTTTCGGCGTCGAACAAGCTGGTTTCCTTGAACGCCTCAAAGGCATCGGCATCCAGCACTTCGGACCACAAATAGCTGTAGTAACCCGCAGAATAACCTCCTGCAAAAATATGCGCGAAGTATGTGCTGCGATAACGTGGAATGATTTCGGTGATCAGACCGATCTTTTCCATGTTGCCTTTTTCAAAAACGCGAGGTTCCACAGCTTCAGGATTGTTTATCGTGTGGTAGTCCATATCCAGATAAGCCGCGGCCACGAATTCCACAGTCGCAAAACCCTGGTTGTACTTGGCGGATGCCTGGATTTTGTCTATGTATTCCTGCGGAATATCCTCACCGGTGTGATAGTGTTTGGCGAACACTCGCAGCACTTCGGGTTCGGCCATCCAGTTTTCCATTACCTGTGATGGAAATTCCACAAAGTCACGCGGGGTTGAAGTCCCGGACAGGGAAGCGTAAGTCACGTCGGAGAACATACCGTGCAGCGCATGTCCGAACTCGTGGAACAAGGTGCTCGCTTCGGTCATGCTCAGCAACGACGGTGAGTTTTCTGTCGGTGGCGGGAAATTGAAGTTGTTGGTGATGATTGGTGCGACTTCGCCATCGAGCTTTTGCTGCGAGCGCAACGCGTTCATCCAGGCACCGCCGCGCTTACTCTCACGCGTGAAAAAATCCATGTATAAAATCGCAAGATGGCTGCCGTCTGCGTCCATGACTTCAAATACCTGCTGATCAGGATGCCAGGTCGGTAAATCCATGCGCTCCTGGAAAGTCAGACCCCAAAGCTCGTTGGATACTGCAAACACTCCATCGCGAACCGCATTGACTTCGAAATACGGGCGCAACACCTCCTGATCAAAGTCATATCGGGCTTTGCGAACTTTTTCCGTGTAATGACGCCAGTCCCAACCCTCGAGCGAATCATCGATACCGTCTTCTTTCATCATGGCCTGAAGCGCATCGCGTTCTTGCTTCGCAACATTCAACGCCGGATCCCAGACTTTGCTCATCAACTCATAAACCCGATCCGGGTTTTCCGCCATGTTGTCGGCAAGAACATAATGAGCGTGCGTCTCATAACCCATTAGCTCCGCACGCTCGGCGCGCAAGGCGGCCATACGGGCAAGAGTCTCATTGTTATCGTGCTCATTTCCGTTGTCACCGCGCATGGCATAACCCGTGTAAATTTTCTTGCGCAGCTCGCGGTTGGGTGAATACTCCAGAAACGGGTTGATACTGGGACGCTGCAAGGTAAAAACCCAGCAATCGCAGTCATGACCGCGACGACTGGCTTCCGCTGCGGCGGCTGCAACCAGGCTTTCCGGTAAATTGCCCATATCGGCACGATCGGTAACCAGCAGTTCGAAATTGTTGGTTTCTTCCAGCAGATTATTACGGAAATTTTGTGACAGTGTAGCCAGCTCTCCGTTTATCTCGCGAAGACGCGCCTGCGCATCGGCATTCAGATTTGCGCCTGCGCGAACAAACTGTTTATGCGTTTCTGTCAGCAAACGCATTTGCTCGGGGTTGAGACCAAGATCGTCGCGCTGCCTGTAAACAGCATCAACCCGGGCAAACAGGTCCTTGTTCAGAGCAATGTTGTCACGGTGCGCCGACAACTCTGGTGCAATTTCTGTGGCGACCTGGCGTGTGGTCTCATTCGAGTGTGCGCCGTTTACGGCAGAAAAGACGTTTTGAGTGCGCGTCAACAGACCGCCAGAGCGCTCCAGTTCTTCGATGGTGTTGGCAAATGTCGCATCGTCAGCGTTCGCAACAATGACATCAATCTCCGCGGTTTGCTGCTTCATGCCTTCACGCAGTGCAGGCATGTAATGCTCGTCTTTTATCTCATCGAATGGTGGCACTCCGAACTCGGTGGTCCACCTCTGGTAAAAAGGGTTATTGGCACCGTCTGGAGCCTCCTCGATAGCGGCAACGGTTTCAGCCATCTCAGCTTCCGCAGTTTCGTCGCTGACTTCTTCGGCGGGTTGGCCACATGCGCTGAGCATGAATGAGGCAACCACCATCAATCCAAAATAACGTTTCATTTGATAGTCCTGTACAAGTTCAATACCTGTCCTGCTGCGATGCAGCACCATGGATGCAAGGCAAGCAGGGTCATGTCAATACGAGGGGGGAGGAGAACTTAACCCGATTCTGGTTGCGTTTCCAGCCCAAACGGTGCCGGTGTTAGCAACGCCCACGGGAGGCGCGCGAGCTCCTCGA
>CBDUSC010000266.1:0-3459 GCA_965369735.1 uncultured bacterium | reverse complement strand
ACCTGTACTCGGATTTGGCAGACCCCAGGTAAGCAATGATGGAATCGCAGGTGCCGCAGACACAAAAGGAAGCCAGGCAAATTGAGGCGGTTATCGCCGCAACCGGCGAAAGCGGACATTACGCCGGTTTTGACTGCGAGTGGTGGGAGATGCGCCGCGACGCCGAGTTGGTACGCTCCGCCTGTGTCGCAGATACAGGCGACATCCCCAACGGCGCAGCCAGTCTCAATACTCTGCACTCCATGGCCGCGTTTCAAAAAAAGCTGTTCAAAGCATTTGATCAAATGCCCATGGCACCATCCACAACGATTTTTGAAGAAATGCAGCGTATCGATGGATTTCCGGTTGCCACCCGCGATTTCAAAAATGGCGTTGTCAGTCAGGAAACGCAGTTGATATCGATCGCCGATCGTGAAGCCGGTGCGTCTGACTTTGCACCGCCCGCCGATTACACCGAGCGCGCCCTGACGGGTCCTCAATAAGACGGCACCAAAAAAATGCGCCGCGTCGGGGGAAGCTGGAGCGCGGCGCAAAGGAGCGAAACCTTAAGTCCGGGGGGGGACCCAAAGTCAGGGGGTTTTTCTAAGCAACGCCAAAGGGGACCTCTTCAAACTCGTATCCCAGTATCTGATTGGTCACAGGGTCAAAAATCGGTTTGCCCTGTTTAAAGCAGCCGGTAGTCGGCTTCTTTTTCAAAAACTCTACATCCGAATCAATCTCTTCAAGCACCATGCGGCCGTCTGGTCGCCTCATCAGTAACCGCGCAGTGTCATCCGTGGATGAGGCATCCGGATCATCGACATCCTTTTCCTTGCTACCCAGCAATAAACCAATAATCTCGGCTCTCATCGTGCTCTCCTCACGGAAATTCAAATGACTTAGCTGACATAATGCAAAGCCTGTGCCAAAACAGGATTATGTATAAGAAACAACACGTTATAGTGTGACAGGGGTCACGATAAGGGTGACCACATGCGTCACTTTGTGACGCCTGATGACGACGCAACTGGAATCCTGTGAATTACTTCAGCAGATGTTCTACCTTGGGCAGGTATTTTTCGTAGCAACCGGTATTGACGCAGACCACCCGCTCACGCTGCCGGATCAGACCCATATCGATCAATTTTGGCAACGCCGCAATGGTTGCAGCGCCCTCCGGGCACACGTGCAAACCGGTATCGTGGATGGTCGCAGTCATCGCGTTGGCCATTTCGGTTTCACTGACGCTGATCGCCGCGCCCTGGCTTTGGCGCAAAATTTGCAGAACACGGAAATGCCCGACGCCACCGGGTACATTGAGACCGGTCGCCAGGGTATCGCCGGCAGTCTCATCATCTGTGTGGGTAACGGTATCCTCAGCACACGACTCGAATGCTTTAACCAGCGGCGCGGTTATCTCGCTTTGCACGGCAATAATGCGTGGTCGTCGATCATCGACAAGACCCAGCGTCTCCAGCTCATCGAAGGCTTTCCACATACCGAGTATCCCGGTACCGCCGCCGGTAGGGTACACAATGACATCCGGCACACGCCACTGTCCGTCATTGACCGCCGGTTCTGCCATTTCCAGGCCCAGCGTTTTTTTGCCCTCGATGCGCCAGCCTGGCTCCTGAAATGTGGCAACACTGAAATACCCCTGCGGCAGGTATTTTTCCTTCACGAGTTGCCCCGCCTCGCGAATAGTCCCTTTCACCAGCTCAAAATCGATACTGTCGTGCATTCTCGCGAGATCGCGCACCCGTTCGAGTATGGGTGCCGGCGTGTCATCCGGCATTGTGATCACGGCATCAAGCGCTGCAGCGAGTGCGTATTCTGCAAGCGAATCACCCGCGTTACCCTGTGTCGGCACCGCAAGGCGCGCGATGCCCAACCGGCGCGCCATTGAAACCACGATGCTCATTCCGCGATCCTTGAAACTACCGGTCGGATTTGCACCGTAGCCGGCAACGGACCGGCCTTCTTCCTTTATAAACAATTCAAAACCGGCATCGCGCGCGACCGCGTGGTTTTTGAATGGAAACAGCGGCGTGTGCCCCTCACCAAGACTGATGATATGCCTGGCATCATCAGGGTCATCGGGATCCAGCGGCAGCAGTGCTCCAAACCGCCACATCGACATACGGCCCGGTTGATACCATTCTGCATCAGGTCGTTCTGCACCCAGCTTTTCCAGGTCATACACGATTTGAACCGGCCGGTTATCCATCGGGCACAAATTCATGATTGCATCTGCCGGGTATCGCTCACCCGACCCGATTCCGCTGAGATGTGAAACGTATGACATGGTTCTCGCTTCTCGTTGTGGTGTCGGTGTAAGCTTATCCGGCCTGAACAAAACAGGGAATACAGGAGTCAGTACAGATGAAATTCCGGCGACTAATGGACAATGCCAAGGACTCGACCACCTTTATCGGTGAGGGAACCAGGTTCACAGGTGAGATAAAGGGCGAAGGCCATTTCGTCGTATGTGGTTATGTCGATGGTGATTGTGTCGTGGATGGTTCATTGACGGTGGCCGTCGATGGTCAATGGAAAGGAACGATCAATGCAAGCAATATTGTCATTGCAGGTGAAGTCGATGGCGATGTCAATGCCAGGGGTCAGGTAGAAGTGGCGGCAACGGCCAAGGTATCGGGAAAACTCACTGGAACATCCATCGCCGTTGCAGAAGGCGCCATCATTGACGGCAGTATCAATGTAACGGGTCCATCAGAAATACTTTCATTTAGCGAAAAGCGCACTGCAGGCGATACTGACCAGGAAGCTACCTCATCTGATTCGGATACCCAGGGCGACGCAACCAGCTAAGCAAGAGTAGTATCGTGTACGCCACAGGCCGCAGAATCTCCATGCCTTCCTGTTGAGTGATGTGCGTAAAAAACGCACCCAGAATCACAATACCCAGGCAAACACTGGCGAAGACCTTGAATCGCGGAAACAGCAGCATGATTGCGCCCGCCAGCTCGAGCACGCCAACCACCACCCGCAACCAGCCCGGGTAACCCCAGACGGCAAACTCACCCACGGGCAAATCCTGGCCCATCAACTTAGGTATGGCGGATGCCACGAAACCGCCTGCCGCAAGCATCGTTGCGATCCAGCCGATATAGGCACGGTCAATGACGGTTTCATTACTCATTGCTGCCAAACAACTCCGCAATTTTCCTGTCCGCCCAGCTTGGCGAAAAAACACGTTCGATAAACCCGCAATGACCGCCATGCTGCTGCAAATCAATATGAAGATTCGGTGACGATGCAAGCCGGGCCAGGTCGCCGGCCGGAATGATCGGGTCGTCAGCCGAGTGAATAATATACGATGGCACATCCAGATGCTCAAGCACATCACCGGTGATCGCGTAGCCATCGAAATAGGTTTTGCTATCCGGGTATTCCGAATAATGCAGCACAAAGTGATCCGTCATGTCATATAGCCGCCGCATCCTGGGTAGCATTTTGAAG
>CBDUSC010000265.1:0-3463 GCA_965369735.1 uncultured bacterium | reverse complement strand
CCTGGTGGCCACAAATGTGGTTATTAAAATATGGGCCATTAAAAAAAGCGCCCCCGAAACGCGTGTACGGCTATTTTCTCACAGCGCGGCCGCATAATCATGGGGCAAAGCGACATAACGACGGGGTTTTGCGATGGTGCCACCGGTGACGCTGACCCGAATATCAGTTAGCATCGCCCGATTGTTGGTCCAGCCTGAATCGCTGAGTAACTACACTGGCACCGCCCCGCCTTGCACAGACCGCGTCATACAAAGGAACATGACCCATGCCGACCCGATTGATTGTTGCCCTCATCATGCCCTTGTTGCTGCTGTGGCTCGGCACAACCCGGGCGGATGATGAGGTTGCTGACAAGTGGGATATCAATCATCCGCCTGGTGCAACACACGATGTCACGATCGACACCAACAGCGGTACCTGGATCAGTGTCGACATCAGCCCGGATGGCCAGAAAATCGTTTTTGACCTGCTTGGTGATTTGTTCCTGATCCCGGTCGCGGGTGGTGAAGCCGAGCAGCTGACCAGTGGCCGGGCATGGGATATGCAGCCGCGTTTCAGCCCCGACGGGGAACATGTTGCCTATATCAGCGATGGCAAAGGTGGCGATAATATCTGGTTGATACCGTCAACGGGCGGCGATGCCCGGGCAATATCTCGCGAGGATTTCAGGCTTGTGCACAACCCGGTCTGGACACCGGATGGCGATTATATTGTCGTGCGCAAACACTTCACCAAACGTAGATCATTGGGCGCGGGCGAGATATGGATGTATCACCGCAGCGGTGGCAAGGGTCTGCAGCTTGTCAAAAAGCGCAATGAGCAAAAAGATATCAACGAGCCGGCAATTTCGCCGGATGGCAAGTTTCTGTATTACACAATGGATGTCACGCCCGGTGATATCTGGCAGTACGACAAGGACTCCAACACGGAAATTTTCCAGGTCAAGCGTCTTGATCTGGACAGCGGCGAAACCATTTCCTACATCGGTGGACCCGGCGGCGCCATTCGACCGACACCATCGCCCGATGGCAAATACCTTGCTTTCATTCGCCGGGTACGAAACACAACGGTGCTGTTCGTCAAGGACGTCACCAGTGGCGTGGAAACACCTTTATACACAGAGCTGGATCGCGACAACCAGGAAACCTGGTCGATCCATGGGTTGTATCCAGGCATTGCGT
Organism: uncultured bacterium; assembly: GCA_965369735.1. Taxonomy (GTDB): domain Bacteria; phylum Pseudomonadota; class Gammaproteobacteria; order Steroidobacterales; family CBDUSC01; genus CBDUSC01. Next base: position 2,281 of record CBDUSC010000265.1, on the reverse strand, counting down.
GGACACCGGATAGCAGCTCCATGGTTTTCTGGGCTGGCGGTGGTTTGCACAGCATCGATATCGCGAGCAAGGACGTAACCGACATACCGTTTCACGTAGCAAAAACACAAACGGTCAGGAATGTGAACAAGTTCAGCGTTGACGTTGCGCCGGAACAATTCGATGTGAAAATGCTGCGCTGGGTCAGCGTGTCACCCGGTGGTGACAAGGTCGTTTTCCAGGCGCTTGGCCACCTGTATCTGAAGAAACTGCCGGATGGGCGGGCGATACGCCTGACGACACAAAATGATCATTTTGAGTTTTATCCTTCTTTTTCGCGTGATGGCCGATGGATCGTTTACACGAGCTGGGATGACCAGGATCTCGGTGCAGTGCGTAAAGTCTCGGTACGCGGTGGTCGCGGTCGCGTTCTCACGCCTGATCCCGGCCACTATATCGAACCGCGGTTCTCGCCTGATGGGCAAAGTATCGTGTACCGCAAGCTGGCCGGCAATGATATGCAGTCGCTGTGGTGGGGAGAAGATCCGGGTATTTACGAAATTTCCTCGGATGGCGGTCGACCGGATCTGATTACCCGGGAGGGCTCGCAACCACAGTTTGCGGATGATCCGGACCAGCTATATGTAGTGCGGAGCGCCGGTGGGGACAAACGGGAACTCGTGCGTATCGATTTTGCGAGCCGCCAGGAAAGAACCATTTTGACCAGCGAATTTGCGACAGAGTTTCAGATTGCGCCCGACGGCAACAAACTCGCATTTGTCGAACGATTCAACGCCTATGTTATGGCCCTGCCCCGCACGGGTGCCGCACTGGAAATTGGCCCCGATATTGAAAGCGTACCGATGAGCCAGGTCAGCAAAGATGCGGGTGAGTATTTGCACTGGTCAGGTGATAGCACGACTTTGCATTGGGCGCTGGGTCCGGAGCTATACAGCACTGACGTTGCCCGGGTTCTTGAGCATGCTCTTGAAAATAACAAGTCAAATGATGAGCAAGCAGAACCAGATTCAGTGGATATCGGTTTTACCCATCCCGCGAAAATCCCGGAGGGCCGTATTGCGCTGACAAATGCAAGGCTGATCACGATGCGTGGTGATGAGGTTATCGAGAATGGCACCATCGTTGTGGAAAAAAACAAAATCATCGCGGCAGGCCCGGTTGGCAGTGTAACGGTTCCAGACGGGACAACCGTGATTGATGTCAGCGGAAAGACCATACTCCCCGGCTACATTGATGTTCACTGGCACGGCGCGCAGGGCAGCGCAGAGATCATCAGCCAGCAAAACTGGGAAAACTATGCATCACTCACCTTTGGCATAACCACGCTGCATGACCCGTCCAATGATACGAGCACAGTATTTGCCGCCAGGGATATGGCGCGAGCCGGGTTGATCGTGTCGCCCAGGATTTTTTCTACCGGCACCATTTTGTATGGCGCGACGGCGTCATTCACCGCAGAAATAGACAGTTTTGAAGATGCTCAGTCGCACTTGCGGCGCATGAAGGCTGTCGGTGCAATCAGCGTCAAAAGTTACAATCAGCCACGGCGCGATCAACGCCAGCAAATACTTGCAGCCGCGGATGAAGTCGGCATCAATGTGTATCCCGAAGGTGGCGCGCTGTTCAATGGCAACATGACCATGCTTGTCGACGGTCATATCGGGATAGAACACAGCCTGCCAATTGCCAGGATATATGACGATGTTTTGCAACTCTGGTCGCAGACTGATTCAGGTTACACCCCTACCCTTGTTGTTTCATTTGGGGGCATAAGTGGGGAGCGTTGGTTTTACGAGCATGACAATGTATATGCGCACCCGCGGCTGAATCGTTTTGTGCCACGTGGCAGGATTGATCCCATTGCGCGGCGTCGAAGCAAGGCACCCGAAGAAGAATACAATCACATTGTCGTTGCAACCGAAGTCAATCGCCTGAATGAGCTCGGAGTCAGCGTACAGACCGGCGGTCACGGTCAACGCGAGGGTCTTGGAGTGCATTGGGAGATGTGGATGATGAAACAGGGTGGCATGGACGAGATGCGCGCATTACGGGCTGCCACGCTAAACGGCGCGAAATATCTTGGTATGGATGGGGAAATCGGATCCCTTGAAGTCGGAAAGCTGGCCGATCTTGTGGTACTGGATGCAAACCCGCTGGATAATATCCGCAACAGCGAACACGTACGATATGTCATGGTCAATGGGCGGATCTTCGATGCCTGGTCCATGAACGAGATAGGCAATTACCCGCGCCAGCGCGAACCGTTTTACTGGGAATAGCG
>CBDUSC010000264.1:0-3464 GCA_965369735.1 uncultured bacterium | reverse complement strand
TTTCCATTGCGATGTCAGTGCCCGTACCCATGGCAATGCCCACATTTGCAGCAGCCAGCGCCGGTGCATCATTGATGCCGTCGCCGATCATCCCTACCGTCCCGCCGCTGGCAACCAGATCCTGCACAACCGCTGCTTTTTCATCGGGCAGTACATTGCCGCGCGCATCGTCGATGCCGGCCTGGCGGGCAATCTCATTCGCGGCACTGTCGGAGTCACCGGACAGCATCATCGTTTGCACACCCATTTCCTTCAGTGCGGCAACCGCCCCACGGGCTTGTTCGCGCAACGGATCGGCAATCGCCAGGATACCGAGTACCGCTGTTTCATCAGCCACCCAGACGACCGTTCTTGCGCTGGCCTCCCATTGCCTTGCCTGCGCAACCAGCTCCGTGGGCAAGTTGCTGGCCTCCAGGCCGTGCTCGGCAAGCAGCGACACATTGCCAATCAGAATGCGATGACTACTAACGGTACCGCTGACGCCCCGGCCAACGAAGTTTTTGAAACCGGATACTGCGTCCAGCTTCAGGCCGGCTTCCAGCGCACGATCCTGTATCGCGCGGGCCAGCGGGTGTTCGCTACCCTGTTGCACCGATGCGGCTTTTTGCAACAGATCATCATCGTTCGACCCCGGGCACAGCAGGTCGACGACTTTTGGTTTGCCTTCGGTGAGGGTCCCGGTTTTGTCAAAAACAACAGTGGACATACTGTGTGCCTGCTCCAGCGCGTCGACATCCTTTATCAGGATACCGGCGCGTGCTGCTGCGCCCGTGCCGGTCATGATCGCGGTCGGCGTAGCAAGACCCAGCGCGCAGGGACAGGCAATCACCAGTACAGATACCGCCGATATGAGCGAACTCTCGAAACTGCCGGTGACCAGTAACCAGATACCAAAAGTCAGCACAGCAATCCCGATCACCGTGGGCACAAATATTTCACTGATACGATCGACCAGTTTTTGTACGGACGCTTTGCCGGCTTGCGCGTTTTCTACCAGCCGAATGATCCGCGATAAAGTTGAGTCGGCGCCAACGGCCGTTGCTGTGACAATCAACAAACCGGAAACATTGACCGCGCCACCGGTAATTTTGTCATCTGCAGACTTTGAAACGGGCAGACTTTCCCCGGTGACCAGCGATTCGTCTACCTCACTGTGACCATCGATCACGACTCCGTCCACCGGGATACGCTCGCCGGGCCGGATCACGACGGTGTCACCGTTTTTGACATGATCGACCGGCACTTCCTCTTCACTACCATCGTCATGCCTGACCCGGGCTATTTCCGGTCTGAGATCCATGAGCTGGCGGATCGCCAGGGTCGTACTTCGTTTTGCGCGCGCCTCCAGATACTTGCCAAGCAACACAAGCGTAATAATTACCGCGGATGCTTCAAAGTAAAGCTCGCCGTTGGCATCCTCGCCAAGCTGTTTCATCAGGTACCAGCTATAAAAATATGCGGCGGATGTGCCCATGGCCACAAGTACATCCATATTGGCTGACCGGTTTTTGATCGCGGCCAACGCTCCACGATAAAAACGCATACCAAACAAAAACTGAACAGGTGTAGCCAGCATTACTTCTACGGCGGGCATCACATGAAAATCCTCGAAGCCCAGGAATAGCATCAGCATGCCTATGACCAAAGGCGCGGTCAGGGCAATGGATATTTTCAGCGTGTGCAGTTCTTTTGCCAGTTCTTCATCGGCCGATGCGTCCAGCGCAGCATCGCTGCGGACTGCTTTGAAACCGGCTTTTTCAACCGCTGCAGCAAGCTCGTCCATACCGACAGCGCCGGGTTCAAAGGAAACATCGGCGCGCTCGATAACGAGATTTACGCTGGCATCCAGGACACCGGGAACACGCCGCAGCACTTTTTCCACACGCGCAACACAGGCGGCGCAGGTCATGCCCTGCACGCCAAACTCAAGATGGCCATTATTCGGAATCGGGGTCGGGTTTTCGATGCTGTCCGCCAATGCTATTACCGCGCGGCTGGGTCCGGCGCCTGTCTCAGGTGTTCATCAACAGCGCAAAAATACCCAGCCAGACCAACAGCAGGAAATGCCAGTAAATTGCACACAGATCCACGCTGACAGTGGCGGCTTCCAGATCTTCACCGGTTTTCATTTTGATCGCCACCCGGCCCCAGGCAACCAGCCCGCCAAGAATGTGCAAGCCATGAACACCTGTGATGAGATAGAAAAACCCACTGGATGGATTACTTTGCAGCGTGTAGCCCATATTCCGCATCTGGAACCACACGATAAGCTGACCGGCAAGAAAAACCAGAGTCAGCATTCCCGCGACCAGGAAGCGGGTGCGCATCAGCTTTATGTCTCCGCTTTTGCCTGCCGCTTTGGCGCGTTCGAACATGATGCTGCACAACACCAGCAGCACCGTATTCACCCACAGCAGGGGCGGTTCCGGTATGGCCACCCAGTCCGTCGTGAGATCGATACGCATGTGATACGCGGAAAAGAATAAGAAAAACAACGATGTAGCGACGGCCATGAACACGATGAGACCGACCTTTTTGTCGGGCACCGCGAACCCTGCGGATTCAATCTGCGCAGCTTCCTGATCGGTTGGTAACCACGGTTTGACTGCGATTTTTTTGAAAAAGCCCACTACTCGCTCACTCCCTGACGATGACGCCATAGATGGTCAATCTCTAACGATACACCAACGCAGCGCTTTCAGTCATCGCTATTTGATCGGCTTTTCCCGGCAATAAGCGCGGCGACAAACGGATGTGCGGAGATGCCATGAGCGATGACGCTCAGCAATATGGTGTAGACAGCCGTGAGTGTGATCGTGTCACCCCCGGGCAGGTTCTCATTCATGACAATGACGGCAAACACGATGCTGGCAAGACCACGCGGACCGAACCAGCCGACGAACAGTTTTTCTCCATTTCGAAGACCAGTACCGATCAGCGACAGGTAAACCGGCAACATGCGAATGACTGTGAGACTTAGAACCGCATAAACCAGCGGTTGCCAAGCGAACTGATCGATCGTGTGACCAACAATGGCTGCGCCAAACACGATCCAGGTGACCAGGGAAAATATATCGCTGGCACCCTCTGCGGCCAAAAGCAGTTCGTGTTTATGCTTTCTGACCAACGCGCCAAACAGCAGCCCACCTGCAAACGATGCAATAAAGCCGCTGCCACCGATCGACTGAGCCAACGAAAAGCATGCGATTGCCAAAGCAAAAACCGTCAGCTGCACCCAGGATTCAGAGACCCATCCACGCTGGTTGAATCGCCTGATTAGTGAATGCCCAATCCAGGCAAGGCCAAGACCGACAGCCAAACCGATACCAATCTCTTCTGCCACGAGCGTGAGCGCAAGTACCATTGCGCCACCTTCACCACTATTACCGGCGGCCAAAGCCAGAAATACGAACAGGATTGGCACGCAGATGCCATCGTTCAATCCACTTTCGACGTTTAGACCT
>CBDUSC010000263.1:0-3466 GCA_965369735.1 uncultured bacterium | reverse complement strand
CCATTCGAAACGCATCCTGCAGGTAACGGTGAGAACCTGGCCACGTGATTCCGTTATCAGGCGTTCGTCAAATTCCACCACTGCAAACAATTCAGGTTTGGATGTAATGAGTTTGACGTTGCCAACCCGGTAGGCATTTCGCGATGCAATATCTTGCATCGCTGCGAGCTGTGCCTTTGGCCAGTTCTTGTCGATTGCGGCTTCAATTTGCGCCAGGTCCATCGCTGACAACGGGTCCTGATGATCGCCAGCCTGCGTTGTGTGCACGCATAGCAACAGGCAGATATACAAAATCGGGCGCATGGTTTTCATAACGATCAACCGTTAGGACAATATGCTGATCCCGGCGTTCAACTCAAAACCGATACGTAGTGGCCACCTGAAATTGCTTGGCAATACCTTCATTGCCATTACGATCTTGCCTGCGACCCCAAAGGAACTCAGCGCCAAGATCGACACGCGGGATCGGAGACCACAGCCAGTTTATGGTTGCTCGTGTTGTGCTCTCGAGATCACTGCCTGGCTGGAAGGAATGGTTGTTCATGCTGACCCAGCTATACACAAGGTTGCTGCGCATTTTCGGCGACCACCAGTGCTGTGCTGAAAGATAACCGGCAAATGTTTTTAAGGTTTTCAAGCTGCCATCCGATGGATCGAATACCCCGTCACGGCCGCCATTGGAGCCCAGGTCGTTGACGTATCGACCGAGTCCATCGCCATAATTGATCTGGAACAAAAACAGATCCTGATCATTAAGCCATGGAATACTGGTGCGGCCACTGATAGACGCGCCCCAGCCGATTTCACTTTCCTTGCCCATCGGGTTGATGGTCGATACGGCCTGAATCTCTCGCAGTAACACGCTGGTTTTGAAATGCCAGTCGTCCCATAAAGTGCGTCTGATACTGGCGACAAAATCCGGTATTTCGCTGACACCTTCGCCATCCTGAACATCAATTTCGGGGTCTTCCAGCGAGAACATCAGGTTCCAGTCCTTGCCAATTTTTGGAAAAAACCGGACCTGTGGTTGGCGAACATTGATTTTTCCGCTTATGCCCTCGAAGTCGATTTCCTCGGGTGATGCCTGGTTGTCCACAAAGGTCGACCAGGTTTTGCCCGTCAATAGAGGGCCAAACTGCCCATATGCGTGTCGCAAACGATAGGTGTCGCCGTCTCCCGCAAAATCGCCTTCAACGAATGCTCGGAATATACCCAGGCTGGTCTTCTCCCTGACGTCAAAATTGGTTCGCGACTGCCGTGAAGATACGACCACCTCGCCATCCTTGTCGACCGGCATGGTCGGGATACTGGATGTAACAAACCGGTCATCCGAACCGATTGGATCCAGGGAATCGACCAGGCTCATTTTCACAAACCCGCCAATGCGATAGGCCGCATTTGTGCCGGGTATGCGCATGGAGCCCGGGAAATTCAGACTGTCCTGCAGTTGTTCCGGGTCTTCGTCGTTTTTTGCAACCCGGGATTCCAGGGTTTGCAGCCTTTCGCGAAAACGAACCGCATCTTCTGACAATGTTTTGCTCGTATCATCGGACGTCAATTGACCAATATCATTTTGCAGGGTTGCCAATAGCTGTGCCTGCTGATCAAGATCCTTGCGTTGCTGCCGGGTATTTTCCTGCTGTTTATCAAGCAATTTTTGTTGCCTGGCAATAAGGGTATTTTGTTTTTCCAGCTGTTTTTCCTGCTGATCAAGAACCGCCTGTAATTCCTTGAGGGTCATGTTCTTGCTTGCGGACGGTGCTTTTGGTGTATCCGCATCCTGATCCGGCTCAGCCGCAACCGCTTCGGTGCTGGTTCCCACTTTTTCGGATTTGGGGGCCTCATCTTGCTGGGTTGCCATCGGTTCTGATGCCGCGTCCTGTTGTGATGCCACCGGATCGGATGGATCTTCCTGGGTTGCCATCGGTTCCGATGCCGCGTCATCCTGTGATGCCACCGGATCGGCCGCCGCGTCTTCCTGTGATGCCACGGGATCGGCTGCCGTGTCCTGCTGGGTCGCCATCGGTTCCGATGAGGCGTCTTCCTGTGATGCCACCGGATCGGCTGCCGGTTGGTCCTGGTTCCCGGTTGACTGGGCAAACGATTGCGTTGCAGAAGCCAGGCCTAAGGCTACAATGACAAAGGCCAGCCAGATGAGCAACTGAGATCGACTGTTCATTTCGACGCTCCTTTTTTGATTTGATCCGTAGGAGGATGTGAATGATTTTACGCAGTATTTTTATTATTTCATGTGTAATTTTGCTGTATGCCTGCCAGACAGCACAGCCTCTGACGGGAACCGATCTTGTTGCGGATGCCAAAACGCGAATCACAGAAGTCGATGCCGGAAAATTTGCAGAGGAAAATTTCGACGATATTGTCATTGTCGATGTGCGCGAGCCGGAAGAATACTCAGATGGCCATATCCCGGGTGCTACAAACGTACCCAGGGGTGTGCTGGAGTTTCGTATTGAGGATGTTGAGGGCCTGGAGGGTCTGAGCAACGATGAGCGATTGCAAAAACCCGTTGCAGTGTACTGCCGTAGTGGGGGGCGTTCAGCGCTTGCTGCAGATACCTTGCGCAGTATGGGTTATACAAACGTGCGATCGATACAGGGTGGCTTCAAGGCCTGGCAGGCGCAGGATCTGCCTGTAGAAAAACCGGATTAGCCTTGAGGTAGCTCGATCAGCAGTGTTTGCAGGCGCAGAGTATCGCCAGTATCCGTCCATGCAAGCAGCAACGGCCCCTCAGGGGTCTGTATCAATTGTGGAAAACCGGAGCTTCGGCTAGCCGAGATGGCTGTGATGTCCCTGCGCGGACCGAGCGCATTGTTTTTGTCCATACTTTGCAGCCGTACGACCGCGCCATCGTCGTTTGTCGCGATCCACGAAATCCACGCGGAATCACCAACCAGTACTACATCAACCCGGCCCACAGGCTGTTCTGTAGCGACGTCCAGGGCAGGGGAAAACGAATGCCCACCGTCGGTCGATCGGGTAAACCTGATCCGCGGCTGATTATCCGCAGCCGTAAACCAGGCCACCGCTACATGATCGTCCTCGGCGGCGATGGCCGGTCCATTGACCGGGCAACCGCTGACCTGCCAGTTGTCCTCTGCAATGACCTCCGGTTCAGTCCAGCCGTCGTGTTCAAGACGCGACACCGATATATCGCGGATCTCATTTTCGCTGCGATCACGGTACACAAGGATTGGACCCGCGGCGCTTATGGCTATATCGGTGGCGCAGCAGTCGCAGGTCATTTCGTCGATGGCCGCTGAATCGTCAATGGATCCGTCCCCGGCGATGCGCGCAAATCGCAGCGACATGGTGCCCTGGTTATTACCATGGCTATCTCCCGGGGTATCACCATGATCGCTCATATCATTCGATTCCATGGCCCGGCCATCCAGCCAGACGGCCGCTGCAGATCCGTTCCATGGAAACACCGTGACAAAACCGTGCT
>CBDUSC010000262.1:0-3472 GCA_965369735.1 uncultured bacterium | reverse complement strand
CGCGATCGCTGACCATGACGCCACCCAGCGGCAGATAACCCGATGTAACGCCCTTTGCAAACGGCATCAAATCCGGTTCGATTCCATAATAATCCGAGCCAAACCAGTGACCGGTACGACCAAACCCGCAGATAACTTCGTCCACGACAAGCAGCACATCGTGCTTGCGGCAAATGCGCTGGATTTCGCCCCAGTAATTCTCCGGCGGAATAATGACGCCACCGGCACCCTGTACGGGTTCACCGATAAATGCGGCGACTCGATCGGCACCCAGTTCCTGAATCTTTTTTTCCAACGCGTTCGCTGCTTTCAAGCCAAACTCGTCCGGTGATAAATCGCCACCACAGCCGAAATGATACGGCTGCTCGATATGTTCGACATCCGGGATCTCGCCACCCTGCTCGTGCATTTTTTCCATACCGCCCAATGCAGCGGCGGCGACGGTGCTCCCGTGATACGCATTGTCGCGCCCGATGATGACTTTGCGGTCTGGCTTTCCCATCAAATCCCAGTAGCGCCGCACCATACGCACCACGGTGTCGTTTGCTTCCGACCCGGATCCTGTAAAAAACACGTGGCCAAATTGGGGTTGCGATATCTCACCCAGCAATCGTGACAACTCAATTACCGGCGGGTGCGCAGTTTGAAAAAAACTGTTGTAGTAAGGCAGCTTCTGCATTTGCCGGTACGCGGCATCACACAACTCCTTGCGGCCATAACCGATGTTGACACACCAAAGACCCGACATACCGTCAAGAATCTTGTTGCCGTCGGTGTCGTATATGTAAATGCCATCCGCGCGTTCTATGATGCGACTGCCTTTTTGCCCCAGCTCTTTGTAGTCGGTAAACGGATGCAGGTAGTGTTGACGATCCAGATCCTGTAGTGCTTTTGTCGATGCCGATGGTGGCGAGTGTTTTGCTGCGCTCATTATTTTTCCATTTTTCCTTTGGCGGCATCGCCAAGATGCCGGAAAATACTTTGTGATACCGGGTTGTTTTCGGCTTGCCACTCGGGGTGCCACTGCACGGCAAGGGCAAGCGCTTTCGCGCCATCCACGCGATAGCCTTCGATAAGACCATCGTGCGCGGTGGCTTCCACGATCATGCCATCAGCCAGACGATCAACACCCTGGGAATGCAGGGAGTTTACCGTTGCGGTGTTCACACCCGTTATTCGCCCGAGCAGACTCCCACCAGCAAAGCTGACATCGTGAGCTGGCCCGTATTGTTCTTCCAGGGATAATGATTTGTCTTCGCGGTGATCATCATAATCGGCTTGCTCGTGTACTTCCTGATGCAGGGTGCCGCCAAATGCAACATTCATTTCCTGAAAACCGCGGCACACTGCCAGCAGTGGTACGCCCGCTTCAACCGCCGCGCGGATCAGCGGCAGCGTAGTGTCATCGCGATCGGGATCATGCATGGTGCCGGGCTTGCTGGGCTCACCACCATAATGAAACGGCTCGATATTGCTCGGGCTACCCGTAATCAACAAGGCATCCACGGCCCCGAGGATATCGCTGCTGCTGATGCGATCACCCAATGCCGGGATGATCAGCGGCACCGCATCGGATACATCGCTGATCACCGTAATGTATTTGAGCTGCACAATATTGTACGGGTGATCGTTGACCATCCTGTGATCAGCCGTAATTCCAATGACGGGTTTTCCGGATCTCATAGTTGCGTCATACCGTTCCATCGAGATATAGCAACGGTCCGTATAATTCCGTGCGACGGTCGCGGAAAAACCCCGCCCCGGCCCTGTCCGCACGAATCTTTTCCAGATCAAAGGTTGCGGTCAATACCTCCTGCTTGTCGCGCGAGGCCTCCGCGAGCAGCGCACCGGTCTGGTCGGTGATGAACGACGAACCGTAAAAAGCCAGCTCGCAGGTTTCTGATTTTTCAACGCCAACCCGATTGGATGCAATCACCGGCATGTTGTTGCTGGCCGCGTGACCCTGCATGGCTCTTTGCCACTGACGCATGGAGTCAATATCCGGCATATGTGGCTCGTTACCAATCGCGGTTGGGTAAAAAAGCAGCTCGGCACCCTGCAATGCCAGGATGCGCGCACATTCCGGGAACCACTGATCCCAGCAGATGGCCGCACCAATACGCGCATACCGTGTATCCCATACCTGGAACCCGGTATCACCCGGGGTGAAATAAAATTTCTCCTGGTAGCCGGGGCCATCGGGGATATGGCTCTTGCGATAATGCCCGATGCAGGCTCCATCGGCATCCATGATTGCAAGCGAGTTGTAGTGCGCATGGTTAGCCTGTTCAAAAAAACTTACCGGTAACACTACTTCAAGCTCTGCAGCAATATCTGACATACGTTGCAATATCGGGTGATTATCCATGGGTCGGGCAAGCGAAAACAGTTCCTGTTTTTGCTCTGCAGGGAAATAGGGTGTTTCAAATAATTCCTGCAACAGGATAATTTGCGCACCTTTACTTGCAGCTTCACGCACTAGTTGTTCCGCACGGTCAACATTGGCATCGCGATCCCAATCGCAGGCCATTTGTGTTGCCGCAACTGTCACTGCTTTCATATTATTTTTGTCCTTGAAAAATCATGCGCGCGGCTGTTGCTGCGTAATGCAGTGCACACATCCACCACCTCTTTCTATTTCCAGGCCCGGGACCTGTACCACGGTTCGATCGGGGAACAAGGCCTTCAACGTTTCCGCCGCTGCCGCATCTTTTGAATCGGAAAACCCGGGTACGACAATACCCCCGTTTGCAATATAAAAGTTGATGTAGCTCAACGGCTGGCGATGGCCATCTGCATCTCGCCTCGCCGGCTGGTAAATCTCATGTACCTCCAGCGGGCATCCATTGGCATCGGTTTCCGAGCGAAGGATCCCGATGTTCTCCTGGATTGCATGGTAATGCGAGTCTCCAGGGTCAGCCTCGCCCAGGGCTACTACCACACCGGGTCGGACGAAACAGGCAAGGTTATCGACATGGCCATCCGTGTCATCCCAATCCATCACGTGATTCAGCCAGATGGTCTTTTTGATACCGAGATAATCTGTGAAGATTTTTTCCGCAGCCTCCCGCGTCAGACCCGGGTTGCGGTTCGGGTTCAATACCACATTGTCGGTAGTCAGTAGCGTGCCCTGACCATCGGTATGTATTCCGCCGCCTTCAAGATATATCGGCACCTCATACCGATCATGCCCGGCTTTTTCCAGTATGCGGCGTGCCATCTGCGCATCCTGTTCATAATTCGACGAAATCCTGCCCCAGCAATTGAATTTCCAGTCGACGCCGGCAATAACTCCTTTGCCATCGGTAACCCAGGTCGGGCCTGAGTCGCGCACCCAGGAGTCATCCAGATTCCACGGTAGTACCTGCACATCCGATCCGCATAGCCGACGCGCTTCATGCACATCTTTTTGGTTGGCAATCATCGTGACCGGCTCGAACTGCAATATGGCTTTGGCCACTCCGGCATACTC
>CBDUSC010000261.1:0-3488 GCA_965369735.1 uncultured bacterium | reverse complement strand
CGAGGAACCGCCGATGTGAGCGGAGCCAGGGATGGCGCAGCGAACTTTAGCGAACCGCAGCAGGACACTCATACGTTTCGGCTATGCCTCTTCCCGTTCCCCAAACAACATCGTGACATTGATACGCCGGTTTTCAAGACCTTCCCTGAAGCTGAAGTCATCGGTCCTGTGGATCAGGTTTGAATGAAAAAGCACCGCCCGGTTGCAACGATGCGGTACCGTGATCGACTCGCTGTTACTCACGAACGCTTCGATTTCGGCAGGCTTGCTGTTGTACTCGGCAAAGCTCCACTCGGTCGGTGCTTCGTTTGTGAATACGACAAGCCCACCGCTGTCCGGGTCGAGATTAGCGTCATCCGGTGTAATCCAGAAATTCAGATTAACGGCTGCCTTGTCAGCGTGCACGGTAATGCCGCTCATCTCGCTGTCATAGATATACGCCCACATCTGGTTGAGTACATGCGGGCCCAGGATTTCGGGGAATGCTGCGCGCAAGTCGTTTGCGATCTGTATCAATAACTCGTTGCCAAAACCGTGTTGCAGGTAGGCGCCGGAATAGCCGCCCGCCTTGCCAAAATCAAACCAGACAGTCGATTCCAGGCAATAATCGCGCAACGCCTTCAGTGCCTCCGGTCTCAGAAAATTATCGATCCAGGTCGCACCGGGTTTGGTTTTTTTGTAATTCGCGGTGATCTCATCGGTATCCAGATCGGGGTTCAGCGCGCCCCCGCGTAGTGCCTTTGCAGGCTCCAGGTGAACCAGTCGCGAAAGCGTGTAACCAATACGGCAAAACTGATCCGCGCTGAGTTGTATGCGATGACCCCCGGGCGGGTTTTGTTCCAGTTCCTTGATGACATCGAGCATGGCATCGCGGTGTCTTTTGAAGGATCCATCGATTTTTTTGTTTTTGATCAGGTAATCGAGTTGCTCCGTCTGCAGTTTCAGGCTGTGCAAAGATGTTCGTGCAAGGCCAGGATCGCTGGCATACAGTTGTCGCAAATCACCCTGTGGGATCGAGCGTCTCAGGCGCATCGCGCTTGCATAACACCCCATCGCTTCTTCGAGGCGATCCTGTTCCTTATATAAGGTCCCGAGATTCTCGATCACCTCGAAATTATCAGGTTCGGCGGCGATCACAGTAAGGTAAAGGGTTTCTGCCTGATCGAAATCACCCTGCACCTGGTATATCGCTGCAAGGTTGCGTCTTGCAAGCTGCATACCGGGCGATGCGGTCAGCGTGCGCCGGTATAGATCGGCTGCCGGCTCTGCGATGCCGGCAGTGTGGTATGCCAGTGCAGTGGCCAGCAGCGACTCGGGCGAGGCATTTTGTGATTCAACAAACTGTTTAAAGGTGGCATCTGCCGCTTCCCGGTCCCCGCTCAACAACTGGCAGGACCCGAATTCATGCAGCGCCTTCGAATCACCCGGTGCCATGCTGAGATAGCGCTGCCAGCAATCCAGTGCATTTTCGATGCGATCAACGGCGCGATAGCCAGTGGCCAGCAACGCGAGCATATCGGGCCCGGCATCATGCGCTTCCAGATATGACTCCAGGGTGCTCACGGTAGCCGAGGCATTACCGCGGCGCAGGTCCAGCAATGCGTTCATCATCCAGGGTCGATTGTCTCCGGGCCGCTCCTGGCGCAGTGACTGGTACAATGCCGCCGCTTCATCCAGACGGCCGTTTTGTTCCAGCCGGGCTGCCTGGTTGAGCTGGTGTTCAAACTGACTGGTCATATCTGTTGGGAACAGGTGATGGGAATAGTTGATGGATAGGGCAAACTATAGATCGGATTCAGAGAATGGCAAAGCGGTGCTGATCACCGGTTGCTCATCCGGTATCGGCCGCAATGCGGCAACAACCCTTGCCGAGCGTGGATTTCGCGTATTTGCGACCGCCCGCAGCGCACAGGATGTCGATGTGCTCGCGGCACTGGGTCTGGAGGCGTTGCCGCTGGATGTGAATGAGTCCGATTCGATACACCGCTGTGTCGAGGAAGTTTTGCGTCGCTGCGATGGCCGGCTATACGGGCTGGTGAACAACGCCGGGTTTGGCGCACCTGGTGCTCTGGAAGATATATCGCGGGATGATCTGCGCAGGCAGTTTGAAACCAATGTCTTTGGGGCGCATGAAATGGCCGCCGCGGTATTGCCAGCCATGCGCGCGGCAGGTGAGGGCAGAATTGTTCAGATCAGTTCTATTCTTGGCCTGGTCTCGCTGGCTTATCGTGGCGCTTATAACGCCAGCAAATATGCGCTGGAGGGCTTGAGCGATACCTTGCGGCTTGAGTTGGCCGGAACCCGTATTTTTGTGTCCTCGATCGCACCTGGCCCGATCGGCAGCAGATTCCGCGAAAATGCCTTTGCGCAGTATCAGCAGAGCGTGGATGTGGAAAACAGCGCACATCGCGAGGCGTACAAAAAACTTGCCGGCAAATTCGAGCGTGGCAGTGGCAAGGATCCGTTCAGCCTTGGGCCGGAAGCGGTGGTCAGGCGCATTGTCCATGCGCTGGAGAGCAAGCGTCCAAAGCCGCGGTATTTCGTGACGGTACCGGCAATACTGTTTTCAACATTGAAAAGGCTGCTGCCCACCCGCACATTAGACCGGGTGCTGCTCCGTGTATCGCGTGGCGAGCTACGTAAGTGATTGATATTTAGTTGATTTCGGAGAAAATGCGTGCCGATATACGAGTATGAGTGCCGCGAGTGCGGTCACTATCACGAGGCCCTGCAAAAAATGGCGGACCCGACGCTGACAGATTGCCCCGAGTGCGGCAAACCGGCGCTCAAGCGTTTGTTGTCTGCGCCGCAGTTCCGGCTCAAAGGTGGCGGCTGGTACGAGACCGATTTCAAGACCGGGGACAAGCGCAACCTGCACGGCGAGCAAAAGACCGGCAGTACAGACAAGAAGGATGCCAAAGACAAAAAATCCGATGCCGGCAAAAAGACCGACAGCGGCTCCGGGAAAGACGCTGCCAAAAAAGTTAAGGGCAGCAAAAAAAAGGACAGTTAACAGGCAAAAACCGCTATAAATACGGGGTTGCACGACTTGCGTGGCCCGGGTTCAGGCCGTACCATTGCGCGTCTTTTCAGGCGCCGGCCGGGTCAAGGATTGAACGGTTTTGAACGGCGCGGATTTACACATTTCCGGAGCGTACATGCGTACTCATTATTGTGGCGAGGTCAGAGAGGACCTGATCGACGATGTGGTTGAGGTAGCCGGGTGGGTGCATCGGCGCCGGGATCACGGCGGCGTCATTTTCATCGATCTGCGTGACCATCATGGTCTGCTGCAGGTGGTGTTCGATCCGGATACGGCCGAAATCTTTGCCATGGCCGAGCGCGTACGCAACGAATACGTATTGGCGGTCAAGGGCAAGGTACGTCATCGCCCTGAAGGTACGGTCAACCCCGACATGGCGACCGGCAAGATGGAAGTACTGGCAAAGGAACTGACGATCCTGAATGCCTCGGAAACACCGCCTTTT
>CBDUSC010000260.1:0-3505 GCA_965369735.1 uncultured bacterium | reverse complement strand
GCAGTACATCGTGAGTCGGAAGAGCCATTTCCACGGGATTCAAAAACGGGTGCAATGCCTGGTCTTCGAGATCGGGCGATCGGCCATCCCAGAACTGGGTACGATTGTAGGCTGAGTTTACGACCGTTGGCGCGTTGCGGGTTCCGGTCAGGCCGTTGATACCTTCTGAAACAGTCAACGGAGCGTCGGTAAACGCTTTTGCCGCATCATGGCAGGTGGCACAACTTACGTCACCGGTTGCGCTGAAACGGATATCGTTGAACAGCCTGTCGCCAAGCGCTATTTTTTCCGGTGATTGAAGATTATTGGCTGGTACCGGAACATCCGGCAGACCCAGCATGCTTCCCGCGGTAGCGTTCAGACATACCAGAATCAGAAAAACCATTAGTGAAGAGTTGAGGGTCACACGTCCCATAAGCCCGCCTCCTGTGCGTACTCATACCAGGCTATTGAGCATTACCAGACCCGCGATCAGTCACCCCCAACTGCCGGTTTCTCTTTGTAACGACCAAGATCGCGGTAGATTCGTGTTGATCCGGCATTTAGACTCAGTCTAAAGCGAAAAATAAGGCATTTGCTGCAGGCTGTCAAGGCTTGGATGCCCGGCTAGCTGTGCAGCATAAATACCGGGATACCGGCTTTCCAAAGCATGAACCGGGACGTTCCGCCAAATGCTCTCTCCCGCCAGCGGCTTTTGCTGTATGCGCCCATGACCAACAGATCGGAGTCGGATTTCCGATAGCTGTCGAGAAGCTCTTTTTCCACATGTGCGCCCCGGGTATGCACTTTGTCTGCCTGTACGCCCCAGAAACGCAAATAATTCACCATTTGCTGGGCTTTGGGGCCAACACGGTCTTCCGGCCCGCAGCTCACAATAGTGACGCGGTCAGCTTGTTGTAGTAATGGCATCGCGCTCGCTACCGCGCGGGCGGCTTCACTGCTCTGGTTCCATGCAATACAGATGTTCCGGCCGACGTGTGACGCACCGGTCTGCGGCAGAATCAGCACCGGGCGTGCGGTTTCCATCAGCGACGCCAGCATAAACATGCGCGCGATCTCACCGCCTTTTTTGCCGGGTCGGGAAACAACTATCAGATCTGATACCGGACCGACGATGCGCAGTATTCTGTCCGGGGATCCAACTTTTTGCTGCCAGATTGCACCCGGGGTGCTGCGTGCACGTTTTATGACTTCGTAACCTTGCCTCGCCGCGATTTGCTCATAGAGTTTCTTCGCCGCTACGCAGGCTTTTTCGCTGCTCTTTTTGCGCCAGGCAGCATCGGCAGGTTTGCTGCTATCGCCAAAATACTGCGCACTGAATTTCGATGAGAGCGATACGCTGGCGCGCGCGTGCGCGCGGATGTGGCATCCGGCAACGTTTGCTCCGAGGCGTTTACCAAGACTAAAAGCCACTTTCAATGCGCGTGCGCATTCGGGTCGGTCTGCAACGGGTACAAGAATTATTCGCATAGTCGTTTCATCCATTCGAATCTGGAGCGGGTGACGGGAATCGAACCCGTGTTATCAGCTTGGGAAGCTGAAGTTCTACCATTGAACTACACCCGCAATATCATGGTTAACGATAGCATTATATGGCAAGAATCTGTCGGGCCACCTACACTGCCTTTACAATATTGATATTTGAAAAAGCTCTGATTACGTCTTGCACTTTGGGCGGGACAGAAACACACATGCGCATATCTCCAAAACTACTGCTCCTGATTTTGGCTGTGGCCAGCCTGGCTGGCTGCGCCAGCGTCAACTTTGACTATCCCAAGACCGAGTCGCATGCCTATCAGGACACTGGAGATACGCATCTTGGGAAAAGAGCCGATCCGCTGGTTGCTGCTCACCCGGCTGACCAGTCCGGTTTTTTTACATTGACCGATGGCATCGATGCGCTATCTGCTCGTCTGCTCCTGGCAGAACGAGCCGAGCGAAGCATCGATGCCCAGTACTACCTGATAAAAAAAGGTATTACCGGCAGCGCTTTCATATACGCCCTGTTGCGGGCGGCTGACCGCGGTGTTCGCGTACGATTACTGATTGACGATGTATTCACCGGTGGTTATGACTCCGGCATGGCCGGTTTGAACTCGCATCCGAATTTCGAAATTCGTGTATGGAATCCATTTGCACGCCGTTCTGCGCGATTCATGGACGGTATTACGAGTTTTCGCCGAATCAACCGGCGTATGCATAACAAATCGTTCACCGTAGACAACCAGGTCACACTGATTGGCGGTCGCAATATCTCGGATGAGTATTTTGGGGCAAAAAGAGACGAAAAATTCAGTGACCTGGATGTTGTTGGCGTAGGACCTGTGGTCAATGATGTATCCATAATGTTCGACACATACTGGAATCATGAACGCGCAGCGCCGCTCGCCGCGTTCGTAAAGATGCCAGACGACCCGGCTGCAGAACTCGAGCGGGTAAGAAAGGAGCTTGAGAAAAACCGGCAGGAAATTACCAATACCGTGTATGCAGAAGCGGTAAAAGACCAGATTTTGGAATACATGGATGACAAGGATGTCAGCTTCAGCTGGGCGCCCTACACCCTGGTCTATGATTCACCGGATAAGTCAATCAAATCCAAGGCCAAAGAAGCCGATTCGATAGTGACACCACTGCGCGAGTCCTTGCTGGCCGCGGAGAACGAAATGATGGTCATTTCCCCGTACTTTGTACCCAGACGATCAGGGGTCGAGGCGTTTACCGAAGTCCAGGAGCGCGGTATCCAGGTAACGATTATTACCAACTCGCTTGCTGCCAACAACCAATCGGCAGTACACGCCGGTTATGCACCATCGCGAATACCTCTTTTGAGAAGAGGCGTAAAAATATACGAGGTGCGCGCCGATGCAGATGTCTCAGGCTCTCAACTGATGGCCGTCAGTGGAGCCAAGGCGACGTTGCACACAAAAGCCTTTATTGTCGATCGCGATGAGGCCTTTATAGGCTCATTCAACTTTGACCCACGATCCGCCAATATCAATACGGAACTGGGTGTCATTATCCGTTCACCGGAAATCGCCGGGCCCCTGGCAGACAGAGCCGACGCTGCACTTGCCGAGCAGACCTGGGAGCTTTTCCTGGAAAACGAACGGCTGAGATGGCGTGGATATGATGATGACGGCAATGAAGTCATATACAAAAAGGAACCCCAGACCTCATGGTGGACACGGTTCAAGGCAGGCTTTATGCGTATCCTGCCTATCCGGGGCCAGCTATAGGCTTTTGCGATGGAATTTCAAGACGGAATTTTGCATGTGCGGCCCTTCTTTGCAGTCACCCTGGGCATCATCGTGCTGTTCGTGGGCAAGCGGCTAAACGATGCAATAGGAATCTTGCGTGAGTTCAGTATCCCGGAACCGGTTACCGGCGGATTATTATTCTCGATCCTGATCGGGCTGGTCTACGCGACGACCGGTGTTGAGGTGGAGTTCCAACTGATGGGGCGGGACATCCTGCTGGTTTATTTTTTCACCACCATCGGTATCAA
>CBDUSC010000259.1:0-3518 GCA_965369735.1 uncultured bacterium | reverse complement strand
AGTTTGATTGCGCCGCATTTGTCGGAAGAGTCGGTCAGCGACTGGTTGAAGGCGCCGGACTCGGGAAATGTCCTGATGAACAAAGGCGTTGAGAACGCCGCGACGACGTGGTCGCCAAGCTGTGTATCGAGCAACATGGCCAGTTATTAACCTCCGGGCAGCAGAAATCGACAAGCGCATCATTATAACGGTTTGTCGCCAGACCACACCGGCGCCTGGTCAGTCTGCCGATGGTGCTCGGCGGTCAACACGATATAGCGGCATGGAACCGTATTTTTTTGCCAACTGGGTCCTGCCGACAAATTCAAATAGCAGATCATCCTCATCGCTCATCGCGGCAATCGCGGCAAATGCCTGGCTGGCGTAGACCTGGCGCGGTGGTGTTATCGGCTCGATGCGTGCGGTTCGCACCGTATGCGTACCGGTATATGCCGGCTTCCCGGTGATTGGATCTGAGCAGGCAAATACCGGTCCACAATGCAAACCGATGCGCAAAGCCAACGCGACCGGCAGCCCACACTCCGCCCAGTTCGTATCCGTTATCAGATCCCTCAGCTCCAGAGCAAAGTGCCCGGCCTCTGACACACTGTCAAACACAAAATAGAATCCGTCGCCGGCGGTTTCCTTGTGTATCGGTGGATACCTGGTTTTTGTAATCAGCGCGGCAATGGCACCGAGAAATTTTTCGACATATATGGAGATCTGGTCCTCAGTCAATCGCGAGTACCCAACCGTATCTGCAAACAACATCGATTTGAGTTCATGGTGCGAATACGAATCCGAGCTGATGTCCACTGTTTCGGCAGCGGATTCAGATGGTGGAACATCACAAGTTTCCGCGCTCAACGGATCAATACGGACGACCGGGTTGGATCGCGATGTCAGCTCGGATACAAAGCTGTCTGTTCCACCTGGAAAATCCCCGCGCTCGCCATCCCAGACATCTAGGGCTCGCAAATCCGTTTCCAGAGCATTGGCATGCAGCCTCGCCATCCCGATCTGTATGAGTGACAGGTAATGAAACGATAACGCGCTACCCTTGGCCTGGTGGTCGCTTGCCACCATGACAGCGTCGGCACGATCCAGCACCGACTCGAATCGTTTACCCCATTCTCCGCTCGGCAAAAAATCCACGCTCACGGGCCGGAACTCGCCAGCCGGGAACGGCAAAAAGACATGGGTCTTTGCGCCTTGTTCGAGTACCGCCTCCAAAAACAATATATCCGCCCCGCAAGCAGCAGACGAATAGGCGACAGCCGGTCTCAGCCGTTCAACTTCCTTGCGAATGACACCGGCAATGATCTTTTCGTTCGATGGAGGAAATCGCGGCTTTGGTCGCGTCGGCCGGTCAATCATGTGCCCGGAGAAAACCACCACCGGCGGTATTGCCAATAGTTGCTCGATCTCGGACGGGTCTTTGCCCAGATTATTCATGAGCAGTCGGGCCTGGCGGCGTGTAGTGCTGAGATCGCCATAACGACCCCTCGTCAGCGTCGCAGCTTTTGCATATGCCGTTTTTGCTTCTGCAACGTTACCGAGCAGCAACTCCGATTCGGCAAGTGTCGCCTGGTTCCAGTAACTTTTTTCGTGGTCGCCCTGGAGCGCCTTGCAACGCCGGCGCACATCGCGTGCTATATCCAGTGACGTGGCATCTCTGCCGGTCACGCACGCAAGCGTTGCCGCGTTAATGCCGGTGTAGCAGCAGGCCTGTTGCTGCTCCTGCTCCATTGCCAGACGGTATCCTTCGAAGTAAATACTGAATGCTGACTCCAGGTTTTCTGATTGCATATCGTCACCGACAGCACTTGCCGCCAACGATTTAAACGTACTGGCGAGTATGCCCAGGGTTTCTCCGTCACGGTGCCCCTCATCGTGCAGATCTCTGAGTAATTTATTGGCAGTAGGTAACGCCCCGGTACGTGCGAGAGCAAGGGCAATGAGCTGGCGCAATTTGACTTCCGAGTAATGATCTTCGACCAGCTTTTGCAGCATGTCATAGGCGACCAGCGGCTCGCCCTTACGGATCAGACGCTCTGCATTTTCAAATACCTGCTGCAGATCGACGCCGGACCCGTCCATTCAGCACATTACCCCAACGGTTTCAGCAAAAATGCGAATTGCGATGGTAGCATGGCAGCTGCATGGTCAACGAGGCTGCGTCAAAAGATATCCGTATTCGAAATGTCAAAACAGGCAGATTCAATTCAAATCTTTTTTATTGGCGGGCAGGGTAAATCCGGCACTACCTGGCTGGAGCTGTTGCTTGACGCGCACCCCGAAGTCAGTTGCCGGGGCGAGGCTCATTTTGGCGATGTATTGATGCCGTTGCTGGATCGCGCCTTTCAGGAATACCGAAACTTCCTGCAATCCAATAATGCCCATTTCCCCGAGTTGTCCGGCTATCCGGCCGATGATGCATCCGGAGTGAGAAATGCTGCGCAGGCGTGGATAGCAACCTGCTTGCACGCGCAAACAAATAACAAGGACAACAAGACACTCAAGGCGATTGGAGAACGAACACCGGCAAACATAGAGCGCATGCACGAGTTGGCAGAACTGTTACCCGATTGCCGCATTATCCATGCGATACGTGACCCAAGAGATGTAGTGGTATCGCTCTGGTTTCACGGGCAGCGTACCAACCCGGACGGTTTTACAAAGCAATACGGATCGCTGAATGGGTTGGCGGAGCAGTTGGCGCCAATGTGGGTGGCCGCAATCGAATCGGCGCGTGCCAGCAGCAAGACCATGGCTGATCGCTACAAGGAAGTCCGCTATGAAGATATGCACAACACGCCGGAGATCACACTTGCCGGGTTATTCGAGTTTCTCGGCGCCAGTCAAAACAAAAAAATTATCAAAAACTGTATCGAGGCTGCATCATTTTCAAAAGTCTCCGGTCGCAGCAGCGGTGACGAAGATCAGGGTTCTCATTTTCGAAAAGGCATTGTTGGTGACTGGCGCAATCACCTCGACGATGCTGCGCAAACTATATTCCAAAAGCATGCCGGCGAGTTGCTGAAAGAACTGGGATACTGTTAGTTCCAAATGTGGGAATTTAGTGTGACAAACCGGGCCCCTTGCCAACAACACTCACTTACTGCTTCCACCAAACGCGGCCGGTCAGTTGGCTCACCAATTACTGTTGTCACAGGCAGAGAACGGCCAGAAGCGGACATTCGGTTGCTACGTACTTCCCCGAATTGACGCGATTCTCCTATCGGCGCATAAAACCTAGTTACATCCGACAAAAGCAAACCTAGCTAAAGCTAGGGACGCAATGCCACGGCTCCTCGCCTCCTTCGGTAAGCTACATAGGGCAACGAAGTAACAATTTATGGAACAAGCTATATTCGTAATTTTGGCGGCACTGCTGACGTCTTGTGGTGGCGGCGGCGGTAGCGGCGAGATCAGCACTGCTGAGAACCCTCACCTTGCTTGCTTCGGCGACTCCATTGCGCGGCGCGCAGGACAGGCCAATCGCCAAGAGCACGGCGACACCTGCGCGATGATCGCAA
>CBDUSC010000258.1:0-3530 GCA_965369735.1 uncultured bacterium | reverse complement strand
GCAACCGCTTTGAGTTCGCCGAATTTCTTCTGGTAAAAACGGGTCCAGAAAAACGATGCAGGTATACCCAGTGCAGCCGGCAAAATCCAGGGCACTACCTTCCAAACACCCGGTAGTTGAAACTCAAAAATGCGCGTGGATCCAAAAACTGCAAAGGCAGTATGAAATGCAATACCGGCTCCCAGCATGCCACCGAGATGCTCGTACAGCCATTGCCTGGGTGATGGCAGTGGCTTTTTCAGATAAACCAGAATCTGTCGGCCCGAACCCAGACCCACCGGGCTCAATGCCAAAAGAATAATCATATTGCCGGGTTTTACGATCAGCGCAAATGCGATGACGGCGATGCTTGCGGCCATCGCGAGGTATGCGGAAAAAATATTGAACCAGGTTCGCAATGCTTCCGGGTTTCTCTTTGTGCGAAGCACGCCAATCGCATGGCGAACAATAATGAATGTCACCAGCGCCAGGTAAGCAAGGAAAAGCAGGAAACCATAACTTTCCGGCCGGTCATCAATACCAAGACCCGCCGCGCGCAGATCGACAAGACGCAGGGTCACGGATACAAAGGCGGAGGCCAACACGATGTATGCGCAATAAAGAAATATCTTGCCAAAGAAAATGTGCCGCTTGCCGCCTTTTTTGACAAAGATCGGAACCCAAAAAGCCGTCAAGCCAATAAAGCCCGGTATCACATGCAACCAGCGGATGCCTTCTTGTAAAAAATCCATTACCACGCCTCGAATCCAAGTATATAAAAGTTTATATACTCAAATAACTACTATGTCAATTGTTATATAGCTAAAGACGCAGACCGGCTTTGATCATTTCAGCTTTTTGAGTGCTTTTTTTGCCTGGTTGTGATCGGAGTTGAGGGCAAGTGAAGCCTTGTAAGATGCTCGTGCATTCTCCGGCTCGCTTTTGAACTCATAGATCATACCGAGACGATAATTCGCCCAATCGAGACCCGGTTGACCCGAATCGGGTTCATGTCGCAGGTATCGTTGAAACGCTGCTTCTCCCTCATCCAGGTACTCACCCGACATCGACGCGGTTCGTCCAAGCTGATAACTGACCGACATATTGTCCGGGTGATTGGCAAGAAAATCTTGATACAGCTCGTATGCTTTGGCGTATTCCCCGTTATTCGTATAGTGAATACCCAGTATCAATGATGGACGTGAATCATCGGGTGCCTCAGCCATTGCGACGCGTATTTCGCCTTCCGCTTTTTCGATGTCATCTTGTGCAATAAAAACGCGTGCAAATGCCAGTCGGCCCCTCTGTTGATCGCGTTCGGCGATTTCCTGCGCCTGCACCAGGCCTTTTTCCTTGCTACCACCCGCAATGCCGGGGGCACCGATGTAATAGCTGAGCAAAGCATCGCGGGCGTCCAGGTTATCCGGATCGAGTTCTACCGCGCGTTGGAAAGACGATCGAATCTTTTTCACCAGGCGCATGGCCTTGAACATGCTGGCGTCCTCTGCCTGGCGGCCATAGGCTTCCCCAAGACGCAGGTAGTACACGGAGTTGTCACTATCGAGCTCGATCGCTGTTTCAAAATCGGCCGCCGCTTCCTTGTTTTCGTTGGCATCCAGATGCGTCATGCCATTCTCAAACGCAAGTTGTGCATCGTCGGCCAGCAGCGAACCGGAAACGGCGATGGCGAATATCAATGAGGCAGTTTGCAGGTATTTCATAGTGCGCATATCAAATCTTTGACTGGACAAGAAACGCCGGGTTCAATAGAACCCGGCGCATGTATTTTCCAAACAGGCCTTTCTTAATGTTCCGTATACAAACTGTCAGATGTAATGGTTCTGATGGCGTCGAGGCCTTTCACCCACGCCTCCAGCTCTTTGTTGCCATCCAGCATTTGGCCCTCTTTCGCATAATGCATCATGTCCTCATAAATAATCGCAACGATTACCTGGCCCGTATCCGGACCCGCGCTGGTTGCCAGCCAAACACGAATCGTTGACGTTGCGCCCGCTCTTGCCAGGATCTCTTTACCTACTTCAATCTCTGCAGCATATTTATGCACATCGTCGGTATCGACTACTACAACCCGCGCAAAATCGGCAAATGCCGGCAGTGCGAACAATGACAACGCCAATGCGGCAAACCCCGTGCGAATAATGATTTTCATAACCCTGCTCCCCTTGTTTTTGATGTTTTGGCAGAGCATTGCGCTCTCCCATGGTCAAGTATAGTTCAGCCGAGTGGCCGTACAGGCTGCTCCGCCAGTTCCAAAACTTCAATCGCATCGCCAATTTTGATATTCCCCAAACCACGCGGGATCAGGTTTTGCCCGAAAAAAGCACCATTGCCGGTACGACGATAAGCCATCAGCGTTTTCAACGGTTCGGCAGCCGGATGTTTTTCACCAGTATCCGGATCAATTGTCGTAAAAACACAGCGCGAGCAGTTTTTGACGCCATCAAACTCGACATCTCCAATACGGATGCGCTGCCAGTTATCTTCCTCGTAGGGCTCTGAGCCGGACACCACAAGATTGGGTCTGAACCGCTGCATCGACACCGGCGTATCCAGTCTGCTGTTGAGATCGGCAAGCGATGCATCCGATATGAGCAACACCGGATAGGCATCGGCAAAACTCACAATATCGTCAGCCTGCGAGTAATCCGGGTCTGTAGCTCTTTTGGATGTATCCGGCATGCACACCAGCCGGCATTCAATCTCCAGGAACTCCGAAAACCACGCGTTGGCTTCGGAGCCAGACTCGACCGCATCAACCTGATCGCGCCAGATCCTGACCGGGAATTGCTCAACTTCATTACCCGGCAACGAAATATGCAAATCCTCGCGCCCGGCAGTGCGGACAACAAGCGCGTCATCCACAATCCCGGTAAAAACCTGCGTCAGCATCGGGTAGCGCCGACCTGTGATGAACACGCCGTTTTTATCTACCAGCATGAGCCTGCGATCATGATGCAAGCCCGGCCACTCGACCTGCGCGGTATCCAGGTGGATGCCGGCGGTCGATTTGATGGGATACACCGTAATTCCCGCGATACGCACATCGCTCATGGTTCAAAAAAGCTCCGGCAGTTGATCGCGGACCAGTTTGAAAAACGCGACGTTACTCTGATCCGGGAATACATTGTAATTGCTAAGACCAGTCACAATCAGATCATCATCCGGGATATAAAGGACATTGCCATAAGCTCCGTTTGTCTCGCCGCCGTGGTGATACATCAGCTTACCCGAGTCCAGGCGCGTAATCTGCCAGCCAAAAGTGTATCCAACCGGTTTTCCATCGGACAATTTGGCCTCCACCCGTATGAGTTTTTGTCGATCCTCATCGAGATAGTCACTTTCAAATACGCTGTATGTGAGTCGTGCGAGATCTTCGGCAGTAGAAAGCATGCCACCGGATGGATAGTAATCCGAGCTGTCACGCCAGAATGTGTTCACAAGCTGGCCACCAAAAACCGTGTAGAACCGTGTGCGGCCAGGGATGATCGCCATCGGGTGATCCGGCATTGTGTTCTCGAGATCCAGCGGCA
>CBDUSC010000257.1:0-3539 GCA_965369735.1 uncultured bacterium | reverse complement strand
AAGGTATTTTTTTTCTGAATCTGCTTCGCATTGGCGCCAACCGAACCCGGCGCCAATATGGCAACGGACCTGATTGATTTGGCACCCGGGCCCTGAAATCTGAACGTGGTATCTCTCAAATCCAGAAAATCACCCCGGTGCTGCCGTATGACAAAATAGTTTGCCTTGCCGGATTTTCTGTTGTCCACATTCATGTTGAACGTTGAATGAGTGACAGAGATATTCTCGACTACACCATTTGCGAGATTGATGATCGAAGAGCCCAGCGGCATGGTTGCGTCGACAGATCTGATTTGAATGTTTTTCGAATACTTGTTTCCTCGTCTTGCCCTGACAAAGGCCGGTCGTGTTTTCAAATTGCTGTCAAAACTGACTTTGACATGCTCAAGCAAAACGCCATCGGCATTGTCAAGCCCGAATGTGTGGCCCTGGTTGTGTATCCTCAGGCCACTGACGGTGGAGTTTTTGCCTTTGAATACGACGGGTTCCTCGGTATTTTCCAGATACCCGTCTTTTGCGACCAGCCCGACCGAGTCGGGCAGAATGTACAGTCCGTTGTCGGTCAAATCCCGAAAATCGTAACCCTGTATCTGCGTATTGACAGATGCACCGATGGTTACTCCGCCATTGATTTTTTTGCCGACGATATTCTCAAGCCGCACCCCGCTGACACCACCGTGCACAGTGACGCAACGTGGAACAGCATCCGGCACGGTAGTTCGCATGTTTTCGCAATGTATATTTTTTGCCGTGACGTTTGATGCGCTGATCCGTAAACCCGACTCGGATTTGTTGTGCCGTTTTCTATCCGCTTTAGCGTTCTTGAAGTAATTTCGAATCCGCAGTTGATCGACCTGCATATCGGCGGCCGACAGGTGGACGGCATTTCGACCTTTGCCCGACAGGTCTATCTCGATATTCTCAATAGACGACCCGCTGGCGCTTTCGGTGAAGATGATCAGGCTATCGTTTCCACTGGTGCCAATCGTGGATTCAATGTTGCCGCCAGCCTTTATGGTTCCGCCACCGGTGAGATGCAGTTGAGACTTTACCCGCAGCCCGGCTGAAACCAGGTAAACCTTGCCAGCAGCAAGTTTCAGAGTTCCACCGGCGGCAGCATCAATCGCCGCCTGCAATGCCACCGTATCGTCGCTGCGACCATCGCCCCGGGCGCCGTGGTCCTCAGCATTGATAATCTGCGTCTGACCCTGGCAGGCCACGGCGGATAACAGGGTAGTCACGGCCAGCGCCGGCAGCAAACGGGTGAATGGATAACTCAAAATCTTCATAAATCGGATATTAGCGGTTGCCTATTGTTTGGGGGCGAATTAACATTCGGCGCTATTATAATGCCTTGATTCTGAAAGAGTTCAGACCATA
This sequence comes from uncultured bacterium, assembly GCA_965369735.1. Lineage (GTDB taxonomy): Bacteria > Pseudomonadota > Gammaproteobacteria > Steroidobacterales > CBDUSC01 > CBDUSC01. The sequence continues at coordinate 2,159 of CBDUSC010000257.1, read as the reverse complement.
GCAGCAAATCGCCGACCGATTCTGCAGCGGTGGGCAAATAGTCAAAAACCTGGAGCAGATAGTGTCGCTGAGAGCATCCATTCTGGCTGTATTGTTGGGCACCGCGTTTGTTGGCGCTCAGGTGCATTCAGAACCGTGGCTGGATCCGGGCAATAGCGGGATACGCAGCGATCTTCATACGCTGGCGGATGCCGGCGTCATAACCGCGCCGATAACCACCTGGCCGATACCCTGGGCGGATATTGCAAGAGACATCGTCGGCTACAAGGATATCGCCGGGCTGTCGGCTTTTACGGCGGATGCATATCAGCGGATGCGCATTCATGTGCAGGATGCCATGGAAATCGGTCATATTGATTCCACCATTCGTGCCAGGGGTGCATCAAAGCCGGATACCCTGAGGACATTCGAAAACACGCCACGGGAAAATGGTGAAATCGAGGCCGGCCTCATGTGGATGGGGGACAGTCTTGCTTTTCGGATCAATGCGCAGGTTGTATCCAGCCCGGAGGACGGCAAGAACTACCGGCTGGACAATTCGTATATCGCCTACGTCTGGAAAAACCAGATTTTTGCGCTGAGCACGCAAAATCGCTGGTGGGGACCGAGTTGGGAAGGAAGCACGATTCTTTCCAACAATGCCCGTCCGGTACCCTCTGTCACGATTCAGAGAAATACCTCAGTTCCATTCAAAACCAAATGGCTCAGCTGGATCGGCCCGTGGACATACCAGTTTTTTTATGGATTTCTGGAAGGCAACCGCGCGGTAGAAGATGCGCAGCTTGTCGGGTTCCGGGTGGGTTTCAAACCGGTTCCCAGCCTGGAGATCGGGTTATCGCGCACCGCGCAGTGGTGTGGTGATGGCCGGCCATGCGATCTGGATACTTTTTGGGATCTCGTCAAGGGTACCAATGACAATCGCGGCGCCGATCTGGATATCGATGACGAACCCGGCAATCAGCTTGCCGGTGTTGATGGGCGATGGACGCCGTTGCCCAAACGCTTGCCGATCAGCTTATATACGCAATGGACGGCGGAAGACGAGGCAGACAATCTGCCATCACGATGGGTCGGTACGGGTGGCATCGAGTTCTGGGGTAACAGTCCGTTCAGCTGGCTGCCCGGGACTTTTCGATTGCACGGGGAGGCGACGAATACGACAGCGGAGTTCTACAAGAGCAAAAAGCGGCATGATTATGTGTACGAGCATGCCATCTATACCAGTGGCTATCGATATCGTGGCCGTGTGCTGGGCCATTCCATGGACAATGACGGAGAGATGTATTCTCTGGGGCTAACGCTGAATCAGCCCGGTGATACCGTCTGGAATGCAATGTTGAGGAAGGTGCGCCTCAATACGGGTGGCCGCGAGGCCAATTCTGTATCTAACGGCGATGATACACTGTGGAACGTCGACTTGAATCGCCAGTGGCGTACACCCATTGGTTTTGTAAGTGCCGGTATTGGTTACGATTTTTATGATGACGACTCTCAAAAAGATGATGAGGGACGCTTTTTCTTTGAGTGGCGACAAGGCTACTGATCGCTCGGGGATTTTTCTTATGCGGGTTGGCAGGTTTTTGCTATTTCAAATCACTGCAGCGTTGTGGTTTTCTTTTTTGTTTGCGACGGCGGCCTATTCGCAGCAGCAGCAGCCGACGCCGGAGCAAATACGCGCCTTGCAGGCAGTCGACCCGGAGATGGCGCGGCGTCTGATGCTCCAGTCCAGGCGTACCGGTGCGGCGCAGCAACCATCGCAGGCTGATGATGAGCTCGACCTGGCCGACGAAGCGCTTGCAGATGATGAGGGTCCCGGTGAGTTGGAACCGCGGATCGCGGCAAACAGCTCCATCGTTATCGACTTTCAGATCCGGTATGAGCTTGTTATAGAGACCAACCCTTTGGCAGAACAAAACCGGCTGGAAATCGAAGCCGACCCGCTTCTGAATGCCTTGCTCGGTCGCCATGCCTATGAACTGAGTGATAAAGGTATTCTGAATTTGCGTGGTTTTGGCCCGATATATCTGGCCGGTCTCACTGCAGAGGAGGCGGCGATTCGCGTTGCCGCTGAAGACCAGTTGCAGAAGCTGGTGGTGGTTGTAACCATTCTTCCGCTGGAGCCGAGGGGTTGGGCTGCATTGAAACCATTTGGTTACGAG
>CBDUSC010000256.1:0-3547 GCA_965369735.1 uncultured bacterium | reverse complement strand
CGCTGAGCGATGACTTTTTTGCCACGTGTGCCGGTGCCATGTACCAGGGTGACTACTGGTCGGCGACATCGCGCCTGGAATACCGCAATTCGGATCTTGAGAAACGCTGGGGCCTGGTAGCGGGTTTCTATCGCGAGGAAATACAGGGTCATGGTTTCTCGACCAGCTTTAGCCTTTTCGACAGCGACCATAACAGCGGTACCGAAACCACTACCGCCGATCTGCGTCTGAGCTGGGCGTGGCGGCCGGCAGGCAGCGCCTGGATCATGCTCGATCGCATGGACTTGATATACGACAGTTTTGACGATGGTTTTGGGGATGAACAGACCTGGCGCATGGTGAACAATCTGAATGCAAACTGGATGATCAACCGTCAGACGCAGCTCGGTCTGCAATATGGCGGCAAGCTGGTCCGCGCCAACTTCGATGGTGACGCCTACACCGGTTATACCGATCTGATCGGTGTCGATTTCCGCCGCGATCTCAATGAGAAATGGGATGTGGGTATGCACTTCAGCAGCCTGCACTCCTGGAAGTCGGAAGTAGTCGACTATGGCATCGGGTTCGATGTGGGTTATCTCGTGGGTCAGAATATGTGGCTCAGCGTCGGGTACAACTTCGACGGTTTCCATGACGATGACTTCTCGCGCAGCCGATACACGGCCCAGGGGCCATTTATCACCTTCCGTATCAAGGTGGATCAGGACAGTGCGCGGCAGTTCATCAACGACTACCTGAAGTCTGCCCGATAAAAATTTTGACAATGCCGGTGGCGCTTCGTGATTTAATTGCGCCCGATGGAATCGATAACCGAATTATTCAGCCAGGACGGCGCGCTGGCGGACGCCATACCGGGGTTTGTGCCACGGTCAGCCCAGCAGGAAATGGCCGGTGCGGTATCCGAGGCGCTTGCGGAGCGCGCGCACCTCATGGTCGAAGCCGGCACCGGCACCGGTAAAACATTCGCCTACCTGGTGCCGGCATTGCTCTCCGGCCGCAGGGTGATCATCTCTACCGGTACGCGCACCTTGCAGGATCAGTTGTTCAAGCGCGATCTGCCCATGGTTGCCAATGCCCTGGGCCGGCCGGTGGATGTGAGCCTGTTGAAAGGCCGATCAAACTATTTATGCCTGCACCGGTTGCAGCTGGCCCAGGGTGGCCACAATAGCCAGTATTTGCCCGGCATGGGCAGCAAAGAGCTGAACATCATCGAGGACTGGTCGCGGTATACAGAAACCGGTGACATTGCCGAGGTGACAACCCTTGAAGAAAACTCATCGCTCTGGCCATCGGTGACATCAACCGTGGAGAACTGCCTGGGCGGCGAATGCCCCCAGTACAAGGATTGTCATGTTCTTGCCGCGCGCCGCAACGCACTCGCGGCCGATATTCTCATCGTCAATCATCATCTTTTGCTGGCTGATATGGCCTTGAAAGAGGAGGGCTTCGGGGATCTGCTTGGCCAGGCGGATGCGGTCATCATCGATGAGGCCCATCAATTGCCCGATATCGCCGCGCGCTTTTTTGGTACCAGCGTTGGCAGCCGTGCGCTAACGAACCTGGTTGCAGATGCGATCGCCGAGTGCGAAGAGCATGGCGTGACGGAATCGGCAGCGGCGCTCGAATCCATAAAAGTCGGCCGGCATATCAGCGAGCTGCGCTCCTGCATCGGCTCGAAACCGGGTAATTACGACCTCGACCCCTCAGACCCCGTATGGATGGATGCACTGGATCGCCTGATCGACACACTGATCGAGTGCAGCCAGGTGCTGGAACCGCTGGCGGGCGCATCCAACGGTCTCGATGCCTGCCGCGCCCGACTCGCGCTGAGTATTGAACGACTCGGCTTGTTCGCCGTGTCCCAGGCCGATGGCGTGCGCTGGGTCGATATGCGCACCCGCAGTTTTATTCTGAATCTCACACCCTTCGATGTGTCCTCTACGCTTGGCAGCTTTATACATGCAGTAGACAGCGCGTGGATATTTACATCGGCAACACTGGCAGTTGGCGATGATTTTTCGCATTTCATGAAACGCACGGGTCTGGAGACCGATGCGCGATCGTTGCGTCTGGGCAGCCCGTTTGATTTTGAACATCGCGCGTTGTTGTATTTGCCGCCGGATATGCCACTACCGGGCAGCGAAACCTATACGCGTAGCGTTGTCGATCGCAGCCTCGAGCTGATTCGTTGCAGCGAGGGCAGGGCATTTCTGTTATTTACCAGTCATCGCGCCTTGCGTGAAGCACATGAACTGCTGAGCAAAATCTTTCCCGATGGCGGTGATTATCCCTTGCTTGTTCAGGGCAGCTTTCCACGCGATGAGTTGCTGCGCCAGTTCCGCGAACTCGGCAATGCGATCTTGCTTGGTACCGCCAGTTTTTGGGAAGGCGTTGATGTTCGTGGCGATGCGCTGGGTGTCGTCGTGATTGACAAGCTTCCGTTTGCATCTCCCGGTGATCCCCTGGTAAAAGCGCGCATCACCGCAATCGAGCGTGACGGGGGCAATGCCTTCATGGAACACCAGTTACCGCAGGCTGTAATCTCGTTGAAGCAAGGTGTCGGCAGGCTTATTCGGGATCACAGTGACAGCGGCGTCATTATGTTGTGCGATCCTCGTATCATGACTCGCCAATATGGCAGTCTTTTTTTGAGTAGCTTGCCACCCATGCCATTGACAGATGATTTTTGTGCGGTGAGAGAATTTCTTGAGCATTTCTCATCCGAAGCCGCTGATTCGTCGGTAGTGGCATGAAGCTACTGGCACTGGATACTGCGACGGAAGCCTGTTCGGCAGCGCTGCTGATCGACGATGTGGTGCGATCCGAATACGAAGTGGTAGAGCGGCGCCACAACGAGATTATTTTGCCGATGGTAGAGAGACTGCTCGCGCTGGCCCAAACAAAACTGGCGGATCTCGATGCTATTGCATTCGGCCGCGGCCCGGGATCATTTACCGGTGTGCGCATTGCAACCGGCATCACGCAGGGTCTGGCACTGGGCGCAGACAAACCCGTGGTCCCGGTATCGAATCTTGCGGCCGTTGCTGCCGGTGCCATCACAAAACAGGGTTGCGACAAAGTGCTTGTATGCATGGATGCCCGGATGGACGAGGTGTATTGCGGCGCCTATGAGCGCGATGGGAAACACGCTGTGACACTTGCTGGTACCGAAGCGGTACTGCCGCCGGCTGGTGTTCATGAGCACGTCAAAAATTTTGTGACTGCGGATGGCTGGATCGGCTCGGGTACAGGCTGGCGTCGTTATCCGGATCTCAACCAGGGATTTGAGTTCGAGCTGCCGGATGAGGAAAGCGGTCGCTTGCCACATGCTGCAGATATTGTATTGCTGGCCAAGTTCATGTTCGCGCGGCTGGAGTATGTTGATCCTGCGGATGCGCTGCCGGTTTATCTGCGCGATCAGGTGGCGCACAAAAAAGCGGATGTCACAAATCTTTAACATTTGACTGGTTAAATACGCCCCCATCGATCCATTGGTTTTTTTATGAGCGTACAACACGTACTGGTAGTCGAAGACGAACAGCCTATC
>CBDUSC010000255.1:0-3556 GCA_965369735.1 uncultured bacterium | reverse complement strand
GGGCTCAAAAACATTCTCCGCCATGTATGACAAATACCCCGTATCGGCCGCGCCCTCGATGACCGCGGATATCAGGTTCCAGCCATAACTGGAATAGGAGAATTTTGTACCCGGTTTGAATAACAACGGGTCATCCTGAAAAATTGCGAGCCCGGAGTTCACATCAGAGTAATGATCGGTATTGTAAAACTCGTCACCTTTGTAATGACGGATACCAGCAAGATGCCCGGCCAGAAAGCGTGTCGTTATTTTGCCTTCCTTTGCAGGAAAGGATCTGACGTATTTTTGCACGGGTGCGTCGAGGTCCAGCTTGCCCTGCTCGTATAGCAACCCGATCGCGGTTGCTGTCATCGGCTTTGCAGTACTGCCCACGCGAAACCTGGTTACAGCCGGGTCGACGAGAATTTTGTTCCCGGTATCAGCAAAACCAAAACCGGTGGACCAGACAATATCCTGACCCATCGCGATCGTCACTGCGACGCCGGGAGATTTGGATTTGTCAACAAACTCCTGGACGATGGCCTGCGCGTCTTGAGTCCTGGTATCCAGGCCTGTGACGGCCTCGACTGCATCCTGACCAAAGGCTGCGCCAGCCAGCGGCAACAACCACGAGAAAATAAAAAATTTCTTCCAAGTCACCATAAGAGAAATTCAGACGGTCGCATGGCTCTCTCCGAGTTTACCTGATATCCACAGGCGGATGGTGCCTTCGATAACAGCCGTGCCATTTGCATCCAGCGCAACAACCGGGATATCAAGATCGCCGGGCTGCCATGCCGCATCATCGATCTGTGCAATGCAGCGTATATCGGTCCCGGCCTTGGCGGGATACGAAAGATGCATCTCCTTTGGTATCCAACGCAGGTGCTTTGGGATACTCGCCTCGGCCATGACACCCATTGCCATCTCAATACCATTGCAAATCGCAATCACATGAACGGTGCCGATGTGATTTTGCACCGATTTTCTTTTTTTGATAAAGCACTCGCAGTAACCCGAGCGCAACTCGGTGATCACTGGCGATATCGATTTGAAGTACGGGGCGCGGCGCGCAACGGTGCGCGTGAATAACCACTTGCCAAACGGTTTACCGCTCAGCTTGTCATACATTTTCAGAACGTAGTTACCAGACATGAACTCGCCCGCACGGCGCATGAGGTAACGCCAGGTCCATTGTGCACTTTTTTTGACAGGTTTTTTCTATTCGCCGTTTCCGCCAATAAAGCGATACACGGCCGCACCAACCAGCGCACCTGCAATCGGTGCCAGCCAGAACAGCCACAACTGTGATGTCGCCCAGTCACCAACATATACGGCAACACCTGTGCTTCTCGCAGGATTTACCGAAGTATTGGTCACGGGAATACTGATCAGGTGTATCAGCGTGAGGCAAAAGCCAATGGCAAGTGGCGCAAAACCCTGGGGCGCACGCTTGTCTGTTGCGCCCAGGATCACGACCAAAAACATCATGGTCATGACGACTTCGGTAATCAATGCGGCACGCAGTGAATATTCGCCAGGCGAGTGCTCACCATAACCATTGGATGCAAAACCAGCACTGACATCAAAACCGGCCTGGCCGCTGGCAATAAGATACAGCACACCGCCGGCAGCGATCGCACCCAGAACCTGCGCGGCAATATAGGGCAAAAGCTGGTTTGCGGAAAATCGCCCGCCGGCCCACAAACCAATGGATACCGCGGGGTTGAGATGGCAACCGGAGATATGCCCGATGGCAAACGCCATCGTCAGCACCGTCAGGCCAAAGGCCAGGGAGACACCCAGCAATCCAATGCCGACGTCGGGGAATGCCGCTGCCAGCACCGCGCTGCCACAACCACCCAATACCAGCCAGAACGTCCCAAAAAATTCGGCGCCGTATGCTTTCATGCTCTTAATCCTCCCAAGAAGATGCTAGTGCCAACTCGCTGTGGATGGGTCTATGGTGGAGCCGATCTCGTTGATTATGGATGCGGGAAACCCGCTGCGCTCCGCATGCTCATTAATAAGTGCTTCGGAATCCGCTACATATACGCAAAAAGTCTTGTCCTTGGCGACATAGGAATGCGCCCACTGGATACTCTTGCCCTCGGATCGCATGGCTTCGAGAACGCCATTTGATTTACTTGCCGCCTCGGCCAGGGTTTTTTCATCCGCAGACCCGATACCGGGTAAATCTCTTTCAATAACGTAAGTCGGCATAACTACCCCCTATTGCAATCAGCCGCGCAAATCCTCGCACATTTCCAGTCTACTTTGCCAGCCTTTGTGCTGATCGATTTCAAGGGTCTATTTTATAAGGATCGAAGCGGTAGTATTTCGGCCAGGAGTCCAGGCGCACATGCAACCACGCGACGCCCATCCCGGCCGTACTCACCCACACAGGCTTGTCGCTGAGCTGTCCGTGTACCGCGCTGGCGGTTTTTACCCAAAGATCATGCACCTGGTCGACGGGGGCCGCTTGCAAAAAAGCCGTCAGATGCGGGTACACAGCACAATCAACCATCGGGCACGGAGCCACGAGCAGCGCATCGCCGCCCAGGTTCGGAAAAGTGACCACGCTGTCGTCTCCGCGTTCAAATTGAGATGCGAACGAATGGGGGTCTGGCTCGAAGCGCGCAAGCGACGGGCCGTCGAGCAGCACGAACTCCGCCTGGTTTGACCAGGTTGGCTGCGTCAATGGTGGATGTTCCCAAAAAAGCGCCTCGTAACCAGATTGCGCAATCAACGCTGTGTACCAGCTTCTGAAATCCGCGTTGGACTCCATGAAACCAAAATAATCCTTGAATGAAACGATGGATGATCCATCAAACACATGAAATCGCTGCCCACCACCCAGCGTTTCGATTTCAACGCGCCAATTGAATGTAGCCGGATTGCTAACCACAGGGTTACACCGCGCTATGCGTCACTCGCAAAGAGCTGTATTTCCTTATCGTCTTCAGGCATTTGCACCATGCGCTCATATTTGAGACCAATTTTTTCAAGGAGTTTTATTGAACTGATATTGTCGGCGCTTGTGAGCCCAATAATGCGCGTAAAACCAAGCATGTCTCTGCCATGCCCCATCACTGCCGATGCCGACTCGTATGCATAGCCTTTTGACCAGTACTGTGGCAAAAATCCAAAACCAACATCCGCATCATCGAGATTGTCTCTTTTGACAAACCCGCAGATGCCAAGCTTTTCACCAGTCACTTTTTGCTCCACCAGCCACAAACCAAAACCATGCTCCGCGTAATGGACAACAAAGCGATCATTGACGTATTTCACCGCATCATCGATGGTCCTGACCCCGCGATCGCCAACATACTTTATGAACTCAGGTACATTTAGCAGGTCGCGCACAAACGCCGCGTCATCCGCATTCATTTCCCGAAGAATCAATCTGTCTGTTTCAAGTATTCCCGATGTCACAGATTTATTCTCCCGTGTCCTCATCATCCCAGTAGCCCACCGTCTCACCTGCCCGAAAGCCCTCTCCTGTAAGCCGCACCCCGACTCTGCCGGAATCCGTGTAATGAACCACCTCGTTGTCATTTCTTTCGCCAATCAT
>CBDUSC010000254.1:0-3562 GCA_965369735.1 uncultured bacterium | reverse complement strand
CAGCCAGTTCTTCAAGGGTATCCTGGCGCATATCCTGACGCGGCTGATACTGGCCTCGGCTCAGCAAATCCACCGGTATGTTTCTTAGCTGGTCACCCTCGCGGCGGCCGCTGGTATCGTCGACTACCGGGCCAAGCAGGGCATCAAGACCCCGCCCCAAACCTTTGCGTTTGACTGCCATAAAAGATCGTTATCCGCTTGTTATCTGGAAGAATCACGTAGTTTACCGGGGCCACAGCCCTGGTGTCCTCATTATCCGGCTTTTATTAGCCTGCGGCGGCCCGGGTCTCGGTGCCGCGGCGATTGATTTCACCCGCCAGTGCCAGGTAGGCCATCGCGCCGCGAGATGTCTTGTCATAAAACAGGGCAGGCAGACCATAACTGGGCGCCTCCGCAAGCCGTATGTTGCGCGGTATGACCGTGCGATACACCTTGTCCGCAAAATGCATGATGAGCTGCGATGAGACTTCATTGGCAAGGTTGTTACGCGGATCAAACATACAGCGAAGTATGCCCTCGACCTGGAGCCCGGGGTTGACGGTTTCGCGAATCTTGTTGATGGTATTGACCAGTGAAGACAGACCCTCCAGCGCGTAGTACTCGCACTGCATCGGGATAATGACACCGGTTGCGGCCGCCAGCGCGTTGATTGTCAGCATGTTAATCGATGGCGGGCAATCAATAAGTATGTAGTCGTATCGGTCTGCTACCGGCGCAAGCGCTTTTCGCAAGCGGATCTCGCGACCGATCTCATTCAATAGCTGCACCTCCGCAGCGGTCAGCTCGTCATTGCCCGGCAGCAAGTCAAAGCCCGGCTTTTCGATGCGGATCAGCGTCTCATCGATGGTGCAGTCACCGAGCAGTACATCAAACGTGGACTTTTCCAGAGCAGTCTTGTCAACACCGCAGCCCATGGTTGCGTTGCCCTGAGGGTCAATGTCGATCAGCATGACCTTTCGTTTGGTCACCGCCAGCGATGTGGCAAGATTGACCGCGGTCGTGGTCTTCCCGACGCCGCCCTTTTGATTGGCTACTGCAATAATCTTGGTCATCTGCCGAGCTCTTCTCCATGCACTGGTCCATGTACTGGCCCAAGCACTACCAGGTGCCGCTCTTTTTGTGCGCCCGGAACCCTGAGTTCATGTACATCCAGAAGCTTCCAGCCAGCCGCCAGCGCGTCGATTTCTTTATGCGGGTATCGGCCCTTCATGGCCAGAATCCTCCCATCCACCGCAAGCAAATGTCCCGCCAGTTCACATATATCGGTCAGCGTGGCAAATGCCCGGCAGGTCACGGTATCAAAGCCTGCCGCCGGGGCATAGTCCTCGACCCGGCTACGTACTACATCTGTATTCTGCATGCTCAGCAAGCCGGTGACATGGGTCAAAAACCGTGTTTTTTTCGAATTGCTGTCCAGCAGGGTGAATGTCCTCGTGGGCTCAACCAGTGCCAGCGGGAGCCCTGGAAGGCCCGCGCCAGAACCGATATCGATCATTCGCCGGCCATGCAAAAAGGGCCGTATGGACAGGCTGTCAGCCAGATGGCGGCTGATCATGTCGTCGATATCGCGTACCGCAGTCAGGTTGTAGGCCCGATTCCATCGTGCCAGCTCTTCCAGATACACAGCGAGACGATTTATCACCTCGCCGCCGATCTCCTGGTCCAGTGTTTCAAGCACGGACTCAAGACGGGTGGCGAGATCCTGGTCTGTCATTTAACCTGGTCTGTCCTTTAATCAGGGGCTGACCAGTAGCGCCATCAGATCGCTGACGGATGTTTGTTCTGTACGATCCTGATCGGCAAATATCCGATTCAGCTTTTCGCACTGGCTGGCCGACAGTTTATCGGCGCTGCTGCGCTGCCATTTTTCAATAAGCACCGGTATGCCTTCATCACGACGTTTGCGATGGCCGATCGGGTAATCGATTGCCACGCGATCGGTGCAACTGCCGTCCTTGAAGAAAACTTGCACGGCGTTGCCGATGTAGCGTTTATCCGCATCGTAATAATCTTTGGTAAATCCTTCGTTTTCGCGAACTTCCATTTTGTCGCGCAACGCATCGATGCGCGCATCGTTGCCAATATCGTCTTCATAATCGGCTGCGGTAAGTCTGCCAAAAATCATGGGTACCGCGGTCATGTATTGCAGGCAATGATCCCTGTCGGCCGGGTTATCCAGCGGGCCGGTCTTGTCGATAATGCGTACGCCCGGTTCCTGGGTCTCAATCACAACTTTTTCGATGTCATCCAGGCGGTCTTTGACCTCACCATGCAGCGCCATGCCGGCTTCGACCGCTGTCTGCGAATGAAACTCGGCCGGGTAGGAAATTTTGAACAACACATTTTCCATGACATAGCTGCCAAAAGCCTGTGGGAACGAGAATTCATTACCCTTGAACAGCACATCGTAAAAACCCCAGGTTTTTGCCGACAGTGCAGACGGATAACCCATTTCCCCGGTCATTGCGATCAACGCATGACGCACACCGCGGCTGGTGGCATCGCCTGCAGCCCAACTCTTGCGCGAACCTGTGTTTGGCGCATGGCGATAGGTACGCAACGCGCCTCCATCGACCCATGCATTGGATACTGCATTGATGACCTGCTCGCGATCGCCGCCCAGCATGCGAGTGACGACTGCGGTGGTTGCCACGCGCACCAGGAGAACGTGATCCAGCCCGACCCGGTTATAACTGTTCTCCAGGGCAAGCACCCCCTGGATTTCGTGGGCCTTGATCATGGCGGTCAATACATCGCGTACCTTGAGCGGCTCATTGCCCTCCGCCTCGGCCTTGCGGCTGAGATAATCCGCGACCGCCAGGATGCCACCAAGGTTATCCGACGGGTGGCCCCATTCCGCCGCCAGCCAGGTATCGTTGAAATCCAGCCAGCGAATCATTGCGCCAATATTGAACGCTGCCTGCACCGGTTCCAGTTCGTAGGCCGTGCCTGGAACCCGTGCACCGCCTGGCAGGGTTGCACCCGGGACTACGGGTCCCAGCAGTTTGGTGCAGGCCGGATAGCTTTGCGCCTGGAAACCACAGGCCAGCGTATCCATCAGGCAATAACGCGCTGTTTCATATGCCAGCGCGCTGTCAATGGAGTCATCGCACACGTAGTCGGCAATATCGACCAGCGGCTGGTCGGGGTCGGGGCGTTTCGCTGAACGTATATCAACGTTGGACATTATTTTCTCTCGTCGATAGCGACCCAATCGCGCAAACCCGGTCCGGTATATTCCGCTGCAGGACGGATAAGGCGATTGTCTGCACGCTGCTCCATGACATGCGCGGACCAGCCGGTGATACGCGAACACACAAATATCGGAGTGAACAAATAGGTCGGTATGCCCATGAAGTGATAAGTCGTGGCGGAATAAAAGTCCGCATTGGCAAAGATTTTCTTTTCGTCCCACATGGTTTTCTCAACGACTTCCGACACTGCGTACAGCACCGTGTCGCCGACTTCCTCGGAGAGTTTGCGCGACATTTCCTTGTTCACGGTGTTGCGCGGATCCGATTCCGTGTACACGCGGTGACCAAAACCCATGACTTTTTCCTTG
>CBDUSC010000253.1:0-3567 GCA_965369735.1 uncultured bacterium | reverse complement strand
GCCGGTTTCGGTGCCGATCTGCGTTACGAGCTGAGCCTTGATCTCGAAAAGGCAGTTTCTGGCGACACGGTACAGATCGATTTTCAAACACTCAGCGAATGCGAGGAATGCAACGGAGATGGCGCCGAAAAGGGTTCATCGCCTGTAACCTGTCCTGCCTGTAATGGTCAGGGCCAGGTCCGTATGCAGCAAGGATTTTTCTCTGTTCAGCAAAGCTGCCCGCGTTGTCGTGGCCGCGGAACCATAGTCGAAAATCCCTGCACAGCCTGCCATGGCCAGGGCCGTATACAAAAAGCGCGGACGTTGTCTGTAAAGGTGCCGGCGGGTGTGGATGACGGTGATCGGATACGTCTTGCGGGCGAGGGCGAAGCTGGCCGCAATGGTGGTCCTGCAGGTGACCTGTATGTAGACATCAACGTCAGGCCACATGCTATTTTTCAGCGCGATGGTGGCAATCTGCACTGCGAGGCACCGATCGGTTTTACAACTGCCGCGCTTGGCGGTTCCATAGAAGTACCAACGCTGGATGGCCAGGTTGCGCTAAAGATTCCGTCGGGTACACAAAGCAGTCGGGTTTTTCGTCTGCGCGGTAAAGGTGTAACGACAGTGCGCGGTCATGGCAAAGGTGATTTGTATTGCACCGTGCATGTTGAAACCCCGATCAATCTGACCGATGAACAGGAAAAAATGTTGCGTTCATTCGAAAAAGAAATTGATGCGGGCGGTGAGCGGCACAGCCCGCGCACACGCAGCTGGTTTGATGGCGTGCGCAAGTTTTTCGAAAAACTGGGAGCCTGACACGAATCCTGCAGGATAAGTTGTATGAAAAAAGTTTCCATACTTGGCGCAACGGGTCGCATGGGTACAACCTTGATACGCGCCCTCGAACTCAGCGAGAACGCAGAGTTGTGTGGTGCACTGGCTTCATGGGAGAACACCGCGATTGGCGATGATGCTGGTATTCGGGCTGGTATTGCAGCAAATCGTGTCGTTGTTACTACTGATGTCAATGAAGCGATTGCGTCGGCCGATGTGGCGATCGATTTCACAGTCCCCGAAGCGATCGAGAACATTATCGATGCCTGCGTGGCGGCATCCTGCCCGCTGGTGACAGGTACCACTGGCCTGGAAGCGCAGCACCATGCGTTGCTTGATTGCGCAGCCAACAAAATCCCGGTGCTTGAAGCACCCAATATGAGCATCGGTTTGAACGTTTGCCTGGATCTTGTGCGTCATGCGGCAACAACGCTGGGTCGTGACTACGATGTCGAGGTCAGTGAGATCCATCATCGTTACAAACGGGATGTACCGTCGGGCACGGCCCTGGCACTGGGCGAAATTCTTGCTCTTGCCCTGGGTCTGGATCCAAAAGGTGCGGCTGTTTTTCGTCAGCCCGGGGACTCAGGCCCCAGATCCAATGATCAAATCGGTTATTCATCGCAACGCGCGGGTGATGTGGTTGGGGAGCACACGGTCTTGTTTGCCGGACCGGGCGAACGTGTGGAGATTATCCACCGGGCCAGCGATCGCATGACATTTGCGCAGGGTGCGCTGCGTGCGGCCCTCTGGTTGAGCGGCCAGCAAGCCGGCCGCTACGGCATGGCTGATGTTCTCGGTCTGAGGGACCGCTGAGCATCAAGAGCGTAGACACTCACTCGCGCGCTCAAGTACAATTCTGTCGCTTAAGGATGTGTATCTGTAAAGCGGGATGGGTTTGCCGAACCCTTCCCGTTTTGTGTATGCGCGCGCTACGAATAGAACGATGACTAACGGCAGACTGGTAATGGTAGGGGGATATACGTGAGTAAACCCGCGCTGCTGGCCCTCGGGGACGGAACCGTGTTCCACGGTACCTCGATAGGCGTAGATGGCAGTACGACCGGCGAAGTGGTGTTCAACACCGCCATGACAGGATATCAGGAGATTCTGAGCGATCCGTCATATTGCCGTCAGATCGTCACTCTGACCTATCCTCACATCGGCAACACCGGAACAAACAGCGAAGACCTGGAATCGTCCCGTATTTTCAGCTCCGGCTTGATTATTCGCGATTTGCCATTTTTACATAGCAGCTGGCGCGCCGAAGAATCTCTGGAGTCATTCCTCAATGCAGGCGAAGTCATTGCAATGGCCGACATCGACACACGCAAGCTGACCCGCATTCTGCGCGAAAAAGGCGCACAGGCAGGCTGCATCATGACCGGCGCCGATGCCAGTGCAGACGAGGCAATTGCCAAAGCACAACAGTTCCCGGGTCTCAAAGGTATGGATCTGGCCAAGGTAGTCAGCACCGATACCGAGTACCAGTGGAATGAAGGCTCGAGCTGGGATGCGGCACCGCGCAAACCGGCCAAATCGGTTCTGCGTCTCCACGTGGTGGCATACGATTTCGGTATCAAGCGCAATATTCTTCGTCTGCTTGCCGACAACGGTTGCCGGATGACTGTGGTACCGGCCCAGACACCCGCCAGCCGCGTCATGGAACTCAACCCCGACGGTGTATTTCTCTCAAACGGACCCGGCGACCCGGAACCCTGCGATTACGCGATCGAAGCAGTCACGGATCTGGTGGAGCGTGGATTGCCGACCTTTGGCATTTGCCTGGGATACCAGATATTGGCTTTGGCCAGTGGCGCAAAGACTGTGAAGATGAAATTTGGTCACCACGGGGCCAATCACCCGGTGGTTCATCTGCGCAGCGGTCGGGTGATGATCAGCAGTCAGAATCACGGTTTTGCGGTGGATGAAGACAGCATGCCGGAAAACCTGAGAACAACTCACAAATCCCTTTTCGATCACTCGTTGCAGGGCGTGGAACGCAGGGATTGGCCTGCATTTGGTTTTCAGGGGCACCCGGAGGCCAGCCCGGGTCCGCACGATCTGCGTACCTTGTTTGAGTACTTTGTTTATCACATGCGGGAATACCGGCATAAACCGGCGAAGCGGGCGACCAGCTAATGCCAAAACGCGACGACATAAAAAGCATATTGATCATAGGCGCGGGACCCATCGTCATCGGTCAGGCCTGCGAATTCGATTACTCCGGCGCACAAGCCTGCAAGGCGCTGCGTGAGGAGGGCTACCGGGTCATACTCGTGAACTCCAACCCCGCGACCATCATGACCGACCCGGAAATGGCCGACGCGGTGTATATCGAACCGGTGCACTGGAGAACACTGGCGGCAGTCATCGAGAAGGAGCGCCCTGATGCGCTGCTGCCGACCATGGGGGGTCAGACCGGGCTCAACTGTGCGCTTGATCTGGTACGCGAGGGGATACTGGAAAAATATGATGTCGAACTGATTGCGGCGAGCCGCGAAGCCATCGATATGGCAGAGGACCGCGAGCTGTTTCGAAAGGCCATGCAGGAAATAGGTCTGGAGGTCCCCAGGGCCGGTATGGCGCGCAGCATGGATGAAGCGCTGGCCGTGCAGGCAGAAATCGGATTCCCGACCATCATCCGGCCCTCATTTACGCTGGGCGGCACTGGCGGTGGTATCGCATACAACATCGAAGAGTTCGAGGAAATCATCGAGCGCGGTCTGGATCTGTCGCCCACCAGCGAAG
>CBDUSC010000252.1:0-3594 GCA_965369735.1 uncultured bacterium | reverse complement strand
AGTGGTGGTGGCGCACGCGGTGCAGCGCATATCGGTGTGCTCAAGGTGCTGGAGGAGTACCGGGTACCCATCGATTATATCGCGGGCACCAGCATGGGTGCAGTTGTCGGCGGTCTGTATGCATCGGGAATGAGTGCCGATGAAATTGAAAAAATCATAGATAACGTGGATTGGGCCGCCGCATTTGATGACCAGATTCCGCGCGCAGATCGTTCTTTCCGTCGCAAGCGCGACGACGATTTATACCTGATCAAGGCGAAGCCTGGCTTTAACGATGGCAAACTGGAGTTTCCGCCAGGTCTGATCCAGGGTCAGAAAATAGACTTGATGCTCGAACGATTTACGCCCCACGTGGCGGAGATTCGTGACTTTGACCAACTGTCCATCCCCTTCCGGGCGGTCGCATCTGACCTTGCTACGGGTGACCCGGTTGTTATTAGCGATGGGCTTTTGGCGCAGGCGATGCGCGCCAGCATGTCCATACCGGCCGTTTTTACACCGGTTGATAAAGACAATCGCTTGCTGGTCGATGGCGGTGTTTCAAACAACCTGCCGATTGACGTCGCCCGCGAAATGGGTGCAGATATCATTATTGCGATCGATATCAGCACCCCGCTAAAATCAAAAGAGGAACTTAAATCCATACTGAGTATTACCGCGCAAATTACCGGTATCCTGACGCGCAAAAATACCGAGGAACAAATCGCAACGCTTCAGGCACACGATATTTTTATGGTTCCGGATCTTGGTGATATCACGACGGCAGCATTTGATCGCGCCGGTGAAGCAATACCAAAAGGCGTAGCAGAAGCAAAACACTACGAAATAGCTCTGCGAAGGCTGTCATTGCCCGATGCTCAATACACCGCGCATGTATCTGCCCGCAAACGCTTTGATCGCGGTATGCCGATTGTTCACCAGATAAAGCTGGACAATAATTCGCGTCTTGGTGATGCGGCAATCATGTCGCATCTGCACATTGCAGAAGGCCAACCGCTGGATATTCCCGACCTGGAAAAACAGATCGGGACGGTTTACGGGCTGGAGCTGTTCCAGATTATTTTCTGGGAGCTGGAGAGACAAGACGGGCAGAACATTTTGACCATACACGTAGACGAAAAGCCCTGGGGGCCCAACTACATCCAGTTTGGTCTCGGTGTTGCAGATGATTTCAGCGGCGATAGCAACACCAATTTTGCGCTGGCCTATACGCGAACGGCGATGAATCCCCTGGGTGGTGAGTGGCGTACGGCAATCGCAATTGGCGCGGAGCCTGAAATTTTTACCGAGCTGTATCAGCCGCTGGACTACGATAACCGATATTTTATCAATCCCAAGCTACAATACCAAAAAACCAGGCCGAATATTTTTGATGGCAATGGCAACAAATTAGCCGAGATTGAAGTCGAAACAACACGAATTCAGGTGAGCGTTGGCCGCCAATTGGGCACTTGGGGTGAAATCAGGCTCGGGGCAAACCGCGGCAGGGGTAACCTGGATATTGGGATAGGCGATCCAGCCCTCGGCCCATTACTGGGTGACCTGGATTTTGATATTGGTGAAGCCTTTGTGCAGTTGGCCGCAGACAAACTGGATAGCGTGAATTTTCCAACCAGTGGCTATATCGCGGGGGTGTCGTATCTTGAATCACTGGACAGCCTGAGTGCCTCGGATGAATACAAGCAGTACACCATTGGTGGAACCTTCGCCCATACCTGGGGCCGTAACACAGGTCTTTTTTCCTTCGAGAGCGTTATCACCCCCGATAATGATGCACCGGTTCAGGGGCTGCCACGATTGGGTGGATTATTCGACTTGTCCGGCTTTGCGGAGAATGAATTGACCGGCCAACACTCGGCGCGGGTTTCCACCTTGTGGTATCGCAAAATATCTGACCTGGCCCTGCTACCGGCCTATGCCGGTTTTTCCCTGGAATACGGCAACACGTTCCAGGAGAAGGGCGACATCAAATTTGACAATGGCCTGTGGGCCGGGAGCATGTTTGTGGGCCTGGACACTTTTGTCGGCCCGATATATTTTGCTTATGGTCAGGCGGAGGGTGGCAACACCAGTTTCTACATGTTTATTGGCGGCCTGTTTGATGAAACCTTCAAGTGAGCGATCGCTTGAATCTCAGATGCCGATTTGCGCGCGCGGCGTGTTGAGGTCAGTGAATTTGTAACCTCAGCGCCTCGCGCGGCGCCGCCTGCGGCGATGCACGCCAGCCACCGACACTGGCGTCAGTGGTCTGCCCACAGTATCGATAAACAAGGATGCGGACTCACCGGTGATTGATGATTCACCCTCCAGCACATCCACCTCGTAGATCAGCCTGGAGCCATCCAGCATCGGGTTTTTCAAAACCACAACGATATCCTCGGCCTGTGATCCAATGAGAATCGAAAGAGCAGCATTGGGTGGGTCAGCGGCAAAACTATCGTCGCCACCATGCCCCCAGTTGGCCACAAATTCCTCGGTGCTACCGTGGCCCACGATACGATCCGGGCGATCGGAAAAATAGATGGTTTGATTGTTGACACCCTCCAGGGTGAGTACGCCGTTTTCCAGTGTGGCGGCATTGGCATTTTGCACGAACAAATAATCCACGGAATGACCGTCATCATCGCTTGCAGCATTACCACCGTTTTTGGTGCACGCGGCCACTGCGCCGGCCAGCGATGCCATGCCCAGGCCTTTTACAAATGCTCTGCGTTTCATCAATGTACCCTGCCTACATACTGTCAAGGATCGCCTGTTTTTTGGCTTTGTATTCTGCAGGCGTGATATAGCCACCGGCCGCCAGTTTATCCAGTTGCTGAATCCGTTGCTGCGGTGACAGTTGCGCCGGTGCTGCAGCCTGTTGCTGGTACGCCGCGTTTTGTTGCGCCGCCATTTGATTCATGTCATCGGTTCTTTGCTGGTCACGCCTCACGGCGCCACCGATCAGATGGCCTGCCACCATGCCGCCGACAAACGAGCCGTGGTCTGCCGCGGCTGTCGGGCTATAGGTCGTCATCAGTAATACAGATGCAATCATTGCGAGCAAAAGCCCGCGATGTGCAGTTGAGCGATGTGCTGTAGTTTTCATAATGCTTACCTGATTGTGTTAATTCCTGGTCACTTGCACCGATACGCAGAATATTTCGTTATCTGATCGCGCAGCGAGGCAACCGAGGTAAAGCTGTCTTTCTTTTGATCGACCAACATCGAAACGACTGTGTAGTGATGGTATTGATCTTCATAGGCTTTGAGCCCGGTATCCAGATCATCGAAATAGGCAGGTGATGTCAGCATCTCAACCGTCAGGACTTCGCCTTGTACCGACCAGAAACCGGTGGATTCGGCCCGGCCGCTACGGCCGAATTCGAATGAACCCGCTTTGTTGAAAATTATATAGACTGAATCATCCGAGCTACAATCTTTTGCGCTATCCAGGGCCCACTTGCCGATCAGATATGAGGCTGATATGTCATCCGCAAAAACGGGCGAGGCCAGGCCGATCGTCGCAAGGGCAATTGCAAGGATCAGCATACTTTTTCGTACCATTGTTATATTCCTTTGTCCGCTCTGAAAACGAGGTCCTGCGTTGCAGAC
>CBDUSC010000251.1:0-3600 GCA_965369735.1 uncultured bacterium | reverse complement strand
CCCTGGGTTGGGTCATGCGATTCCCAGAATATCTGCAACAACTCGTCATAGCTGATTTTTTCCGGGTCGAAAATAACCAGTACCACTTCGTTATGAGCTGTCTGACCAGAACAGACTTCCCGATAGTTCGGATTGAGCGTAATTCCGGCGGCATAACCGGCAGCAGTTACATGGACACCGTCCTGCTCCCAGAAGACTTTCTCAGCGCCCCAGAAACAGCCCAGCCCAAAAAGAGCGGTGTGCATGTTACCCGGGTACGGCGGTTTCAGCGGGTTGCCATTGACAAAATGGCTATCCGGCACCGGCATGGCCTCCTGCCTGCCGGGCAGCGCCTGATCCGGTGTGGGCATTTTTGTTTTGTCCATGATCTCTATGATCAGGGCGAATTCGCCCGGTTCAATGACAAAACCTAATGGGTATAGAAAGTCTGTTTGTACTGGGCCGAGAAGCGGCTGGTTTCGTTGATCGGCGTGACATCGATAGTATAAATCAGTGTCTCGCCATTGCTGACCGGGAGCAGGCCAATATAGTAAATGCCCGCATCGTTGTCTTCCCGGATCTCGCGCATATTGATGGTTTTGAGCTGACCCGTCAGGTTCGTTGCGCTGGCAGCCACGGCCCCGGTTACCGGTGTGTCCGGAGCACCCTCAACCTTTTTGAGTATCACGACGTTCAGCATCGCCTGGCTGGAGCTGCGGACGATTCCGTACTCCCGGGCCACATCTGCCTGCAGATTATCGGTCGTGATCGCATTGTAATGAATCAGGTAAGCGCCAAAATCCTTGTATTTCTGATTCTGTTCAAGCTGCTCCGGCGCATCCTGTACAACCACCGGCGCGTTCGAATCGGCCGGTTGCTCGCACCCCGTTACCAGTATCGACACAAGGATCATTGCAGCGACCACAGGTTTATTGCCAGAAATACCAGATCTGTTCATAGACATCAGTTCCCTGCACGCCGGTTCGCGCGCATTCACAACCTTCAGAGGATTACAAATATAGCGGATTATGGCGCCGGCACCCAGCCCGCGTCACTTTTTTACCCGGGCAGGCTCCTAGTGGTGATCATCAGCCTTGGGCATGGAATCGATCTGCCAGCGCGACAACATCGGAAAATGCCGGAACAACCACAGCAGGAGGAATAGATAGCCCGACAATATTGCCAATGTCACCAGCAACTCATTCCCGGACGAAAATGGACGATCCCCATCCATCAGCCCTGGTATGACCATCAGGTAGCGATTGAGCCACATCCCAACAATCATAAAAAACGCCACCACGGCCAGCGACCAGCGATGCCGCTTGACCGCCGCAAAAATCATCGACCCGATCGGGATGCCGAACACGCAGATCATCATGACCCAGAAATATTTGCCATAGTGGCCGTACATGGCCAGAGATACCACGCCATATTCGTGTGACAGGTTGCCAAACCAGCTGACAAAAAACTGCGCCCAGAACATATACAGCCATAACAACGAAAATGCGGTCAGGGTAATACCCATATTCTTGAGCTGAATCACCTTGAACCAGGGGCTCACCGGGATATAGCGCGACATCCACAGAAACATGAGGTATATGGCGGCACAGCCGGCCAGCATGTTGCCAACCATATAGATCAGGGGATACACGGTGCTGTGATAGTGATGCACCAGCATCATGCCAAAGTCCCATGCAATTATTGTTTGCGATATCACTGCGACCATTAGAATGGGTGTAGAAAGCAGGTACAAACGACGTCGGGCATTTTCCGGATTCGCTGCGTCTTTTGGCAAGAACATTGGCACCAGGCGGTAGATCGTACGCCGGTACCAGGATCCCTGGCGCGCATCCTCGCTGTTCAGATCGGGTGCCAGATCGATGAAAAAGTAATATTTGGCCAGACCATAAAAAACCAGCTGGGCGACCAGGTTTCTCCAAAACAGGAAACCCTCGTTTAGAAACGGGCTGTGCTCGCCCCCATCGTCAATCCAGTAATACAGTTCATGACGGCCAAAATAGAAAATGATCAAAAACAACAAAATTGTAAATGGTGCAAAAGCGAGCGTCATGATCTCGCCCAGCCGGTGGTAGGGTTTTGAGAATTGAGCGCCGCAGATTCGCATAATCGCAGCAAAACACACACCAAACTGGGTAATGCCCAGGAAAAAAATGAAATTGACAACGACAAACGGCCAGGGAATCTGATCCGGATTGGTTGCCAAGGTGTATGCAAGCCAGCCACCGGTCAGCAAAAACAATATGCCGAACACCCAGACTGCGCGCGGATAACCGCGAGCCTCGGCGGGTACCCCACAAGCAATTTGGTTACTTAAACTCGGGGTTGCACTCATTTTGGATTCAGCACTTCTTTGACGTAGTTGACCACGTGCCAGCGTTCCGCATCGGGAATCGCATCACGGTAAAAAGGCATTGCAATACTTCCGTGAGAAATCGTGTACCAGATCTGTCCATCCGGTTGTTGCTGTACATACTCGAGCGTCAGATCCAGCGGAGGCGGTATGAATTTTTTGCCTACCAGCCCATCACCGTGACCCTGGGGACCGTGGCAGGCGACACAATGCGTGTCATATAATTCCTTGCCGCGAATTACCGATTCCGGGGTTTTGCTGACCGGGTTACTCAATTGCAAACCCGCGGCCAACCTGTCAGTGACCAGGGCTGTCGTATCGACCGGTGGTCGGAATGGCTCTTTGCCATTGACTGGAACAGAGGCGGCACTGTTTCTTACCTGCGTTTCCTGCGCCTTTACCGATGGCTGATCGCGCATATCCTGATCCCAGGGCAACGCGGCCACCGAACCGGATATCAGCATACTCGCCACAACAGCAACCCCCGTGTAAAACCCGCGCATGATCATTAGTAGCCCTCCAGGTCGCGGACCTCTTCAGCGCCGGAATCATTCATGATGCGCCTGGCATCACCACCATCGGCATCGCCACCCAGTTCCACAACCACCGAAAACCGATCGACGTTACTCTCCTCGGTGTACGGTGCGTCGTACCAGGCTGGAAGATCCGATACGAAATGAAATCCGAGCAAGGTGAATAGAACGCCAAACAGAATGGTCATCTCATAAGTAATCACAAAGAATGGCGGAAGCGATATCACGGCGCGTCCGCCTGTCGGCAGGATAAACACGAGCGCAGAAAACGTTGCCAGCGCAAAACCACTCGCTGCACCAATCAGGGCACCTGCAAGCGCAAATCGTCTTACGTTCGATTTCCCCAGACCCTGTATTTTTTCTGCCTCGTGTATCGGAATTGGAGACATCATCGTCAGGTCATTAAACCCGGCTGCCTGGAGGCTCTTTGCCGCACCGATAAAGTCCTCCTCGAAGCGGAACGTGCCCATGACGTGGCTGGCCATTATGCTGACCTCCGCAACGGTTTGAGCGTTTCTTTTACTTCATAAATCGATACGCATGGCACCCACTTGATGAATATCAGAAACAGCGTGGCAAATATACCGAATGAGCCAATGGTGATTGATATCTCAGTGAGGCTCGGGAAATAAAAATCAAAAGCACCGGGCAGAAATTTTCTCGGTTGCGACACCGCAACAATAATAAATCGTTCTGTCAGCATTCCGATATTGATCA
>CBDUSC010000250.1:0-3615 GCA_965369735.1 uncultured bacterium | reverse complement strand
AATTGGCGGTTCGAGTGGCAAGTCGAGCGTGCTTGCGCGAAACGAAGTCTATGGTAATGACGCCGGTTTTTACAAAACCACCATGCAGCGTGTAGCCGATGCGACACCCGCTGAGCTAAAAGATGTCGCGAGGGCATGGCTGGCGGATGGCGAGTTTGTGTTGGAAGTGCACCCGTTCCCGGATGTGGCGGCCGCCGATGTGGGTGCCGATCGCAGTGAATTGCCATTTCCGTCGGATTTTCCAAGCGCAACATTTCCGGATCTTCAGCGGGGCAAACTCAGCAACGGGCTGGAGCTTGTCGTCGTGACCCGCTCGACCATACCGGTCGTCAACTTCAGCCTGATGCTGGATGCAGGTTTTGCCGCGGATCAGTTCGGGATACCGGGAACGGCCAGCCTGGCAATGACCATGCTCGATGAAGGTACCGGCTCACGCGATGCCCTGGAGATTTCGGAGGAGCTATCCCTGCTTGGCGCCACATTGAGAGCCGGCTCCAACCTGGATAATTCGTCGGTCAGTTTGTCAGCCTTGAAAGAAAATCTGGATGCATCGCTGGATATCTATGCCGATGTCATTCTCAACCCGGCATTTCCCGAGAACGAATTCACGCGGCTGCAGCGCCTGCAGCTGGCCGGAATTCAGCGGGAAAAGGTTTCGCCGGTATCCATGGCGCTAAGAACGTTTCCAAAACTTTTGTATGGCGAGGGGCACGCATATGCTCTGCCGCTGACAGGCAGCGGTACCGAGCAATCGGTAAAAAGTCTCAATACGGCAGCCTTGCGAGCATTTCATGAAACCTGGTTCAAGCCGAATAACGGCACCATGATAGTGGTTGGCGACACGACACTGGATGAGATTTCACCCATTCTGGAAAAACTGTTTCGTGGGTGGCGTGGAGGCGAGGTTCCGAAAAAGAACATCGCGTTGGTAGAACAAAGGGATTCATCCAGCGTTTACCTGGTTGATCGGCCTGGTTCAGAGCAATCAATTATTTTTGCCGGCAATGTAGCCCCACCGCGCGCCAGTACAGATGAAATCGCAATCCAGGCGATGAACGAAATACTTGGCGGCAATTTCTCCGCACGCATCAATATGAATCTTCGCGAGGATAAACACTGGTCCTATGGTGCGCGCAGCTTGCTGGTCAACGCCGAGGGTCAGCGGCCCTTTATCGTTTATGCACCCGTGCAAAGCGACAAGACTCGTGAGTCCATGGCGGAAATCCAGAAGGAACTGTTGGGTATCGTCACCGATGTTCCGCCCACCGACGCAGAGGTTGCGAAGGTCAAAGACAGAAGTACGCTCAGTTTGCCGGGCCGCTGGGAGACTGCTGGTGCGGTTGCAGGCTCGGTGAGCGAAATCGTGCGATTCGGGTTGCCGGATGATTATTGGAATAATTATGCTGACCAGGTGCGCGCACTCGATGTAGCTGCTGTGGTAAACGCGGCAATCGAAGTGGTCCAGCCGGACAGACTGGTATGGGTTGTGGTCGGCGACCGGGCGAAAATCGAGCAGGGCATACGCGAGCTGGGTCTGGGCGACATCAGCCTGATCGATGCAGACGGAAACCCGGTGCCGGATGAAGCCGCTGTCGCCGCCGAGCACTGACCAGACCCGGTAACAAAACAAAACCTGGCGATAGTGAGGGCTGGCGGAGATGCCAGCCCTATGCCCGTTATGTGCAACGCCTCACAGAATGTGCAGTGCAGCATCCGGTAATCTTTACCCCATGGGTGCAAAATATTACACACACTTTTTGCTGGCAGATACATCGCTGCAGGGATACAGCGAGTACAGCGGTGTAGTAGAGATAAAACGCTTTGAGGAGCTGGCCATGGACGCCCACCAGATCGAAGCGATTCTTGCACAGAATTTTGAAATCGACCGCGATGACGTCAAGGTCCTTGACTGGTCGAGATTGCATTAAGTCTCCTCAGCCGTTGTATCCCCATGGCTGTTGAGCCCCCGGTTTTGCCGGGGGCTTTTTTTTGCAATGGAAAAATCAGAAAAGGCTCAGCAGATCGTCAGGCCTGGCTTTGTCTCCAAGGCTGTAGTCACAGATTCCGTCCGGGAAGATCTTTTTTAGTTGATCGACATACGGTCGCATGTCGATCGGTTCGTAAACACCCTGTGTCAGAGCATGATCGACAGATTGCAGATGGCACTGGTAGATATCCCCTCCGATCCCTGCCCCGCTGACGCTGCGCGGGGTGCCATTTGCCGGGTAGATTTCCTGGCATGGGCCATCGGGTTTGCTGTTCCACCATCCATCCCATACGTGGTCGCCGCTGGCCAGAACATTGCCATCCCTGTCAAAACAGGTATCGGTTGCCTCATCGGGCCTGGTTCCGGTACTGAGCCAGTCTTCAAGCACCTGGTAGGCTGATTTTATGGGTCTGTGCGGCTGCGCGGACATCCAGATTATCTGGTTGTCGTGGTGACCGCGTGCCTTGTCAATACGATAACGGGCAGAAAATGAGGCAGACGCATGATGCATATCGAGTCGGTTATCGAGGTAGTGGCGAATATCGATAACAGGTATGTCGATCTCGCCAATAAATACATGACCCGATCGGTAGGCGGCGCGAATTGCGCCCGGGTCAGCCTTGCCACGCGGTGCGACCTGGCCTTTGTCGAATTTCATAAAATTATGCTGCGACCAGGGGGCGAACTTGCGCAATGGAGACTTGTTGCCGACCAGCTTCCAGTAGCGTTCCTGGCGCATCTGCGGTTGATCTTTCCAGCCGCCGACGCTGGCGTTCAATTTCAAAAACTCGGCTATGGAAATGTTTCCATCTGTCAGCGCTTGCAGACCGTATTGCACGCCTGTGTTGTCCCAGGTGGCCAGCGCGAATCCTTCATTGTCAGTGCCATAGAAATACTTGAGGTCGTCCCAGTGTGACCAATCGACCTGCCGTGCTACTTCTGGTGTGACCCGGTTCATGAAATGTGCGTATCGCGGGTTGTGAATCAGCGGAGCAAGGCCGCGCCAGCTCGCCGTGCACTCGGTTTTACCCTTGGACCAGAGTGCGATACGGCCATTGAGCAAACTGGATACCGAGTACAGTTGGGATACCGGATCCGGCTTGCCGCTACGCGCTGTCAGCCCGAGTACCCATTGCCGGTTTTCCCATTGTCGCCACTTTTGATTGTCTGAATCGGTGACATCAAAAAAATACTCAAGCGGCTCGCAGTCGAGTACGTAAATACTTTGAGTCACCATGTCCGGGTATGAGTACAGCGCGATTGCTGCATCGAGTAACGAAGGATTGTTTTGCGCGATCAGGTACTGCTGTATTGCGCCGCCACTACCGCCGATGCCAATCGTATATTTTGCATTGCCATACAGGGCCTCGAACTGACGCTTGACCCGTAACGCCGTATCTTCTGCCAGCCAGATATTGTAATGGTTGGATGTTTCGTTTGCGGTGGAATAGGCAAGTGCATAGCCGCGGGCGAGCTCCTTGTAGGTTCGATTCAGGGATTTGCCGATATTCAGTTTGCCCTGTCGTTTGCCGATTCCAACACCCCCGCGGAACTGATATACAAGTAGTTGATTACAGTTTGCCGGATCATATAGGAATAGCACAAGTCTGAACTCCAGTAAAGGCAAC
>CBDUSC010000249.1:0-3640 GCA_965369735.1 uncultured bacterium | reverse complement strand
CATGTCGGTACCCCGGTTCCAGGCAGTGGTGGATGGCAGGATCATACCCAGCCACATATTGTCCACCGCCCAGCGATGGCGTTGCATGTGGGACCCGATGTCTTCTGCCGTTTCACTGGGTTTTTCATTTTCTTTCAATTCAAGATTCAGCTTGTTGTGCTCATGGCACTCACCGCAGGTCCGCGCCATATCGCTGACCCCCATAGCCGCAGCCTCCAGCGTGGTGGCGTCGGCAACATCCTGCGCATAGTCCTTCATTTGCCGGACAAAGGGTTGCCAGTCGGTTGGCAAACCATCGGGTGGTGCATGCTCGGCAAGCCAGGTTGCCGGCTGGCGTACAGCCGCCAGGTTGCCGTCGATCACGGATTGTTTGATCGAATCGATACTCTGCAGATGCTCGTGCATATGCCCGGCCATCTCGGTCGTCTGAGCTTCCGCCCGTAGCGCTGTACTGGCCAAGGTAGTTAACGCCAGCAGGAAAAATGCCAACACGGTGGTCGACAGGTATCCAGGGATTCGGATGGTTTTCATTGGTCCCTCCATATCCGATCGCTGCTTTTCACGTCTAGTCTAGATACCTGCGCCCAGCCGATGAATACGTAATTTGCGCAGGAAATTACGGGATAAATACGGGATTTACCAGCGATGATAGGCAGGGTGGCCTGGTGTGACCGCGATAAAGGTACCGCGGCAGGTATCGCAGACCTTGTCGTCTGCAATCAACTCACCCTCAATGGTGGCCGAGGTATCGGTGGATTCAACCACCCATGCACGAAGCTTCAACACCCTGTCGGTCGGTGTCGGGCGCAATAATTTGATCGAATAGGATGCCGTCACCGTGCAGGGTGGGCGATCGACACCCGCCTTGTTCATCAGGTGCCAGGCCGCGGTCCAGTTGCAGTGACAATCGAGCAGGGAACCGATAATGCCTCCGTTCAACACCCCGGGGAAGGCCTCGTGATGGGAATCCGGCACCCATTCCGCAACAACTTCACCGTCGTTGGGGAAGCTGCGAATACGCAAACCCTTTTTATTCGCGGGACCACAACCAAAGCACTCGTTATGCGGTGCGTATTTTTCCTGCAGGCACAAATCGCTCATGACACAAACCAATACATGTCAGCTTTCTTTTACCGGTAAATGAACTTCGGCAATCATGCAACGCACGCTGCCACCAGCGCTGTCCTCTATCCGGTTGACGGGTGCGGACACGATGGTTGCATACTTTTCCAATGTGGCGCGTTGCTTGTCTGATAATGAATCAAAAGCGCGGCTGGACATCGCAAGAACTTTTTCTCCCTGGTCGTTTTCCAATTCCAGCATGTTGCCGGCGAACTGCTCCAGCTGCTCCATTCTGATCTCGACCACCTCGCGCCCGGTTTCCGAAAGCCGGGCCAATACTGCTGTGCGCTGTTTATCATCCGATATTGCCTCGGCGCATATGACGGCAAACTGCTCGCCGATGCTCATAAGTACGTTTGTGTGATAAACCGCTGCGCCATCGCGCCCGACCGCTTCAAAAACAACGACATCGTAATTCATGCGCTGTCCAAACTCGCCCAGCACATCCAGATCGGTACGCGCGGATACGCACGCATAGGCAATCCGGTTGATGCGATCCAGGACAAGGCTGCCCGTACCTTCAAGAAACCGGTCGTTATTTTCATGCTGGCTGAGGTCTATGGTCTGGTCAATTCTGAACCCGTGTTTGCGGCTTAGCTCATCCAGCAATTCAACTCGTCTTTCGGGTCTGCGGTTTTCGGCAAGCATCGGGTACAAAACAACGGTACCGTCGTTGTGAAAGCTAACCCAGTTGATTGGAAAAACAGAATCCGGTGTGTGTGGCTCTTCCGTATCGTCAAAAACCACAACACGGACGCCAGCCTGCCTCAAATTGTCCACCAGGCCGTCAAATTCCAGCGCGGCCGCATCTTGTAGCTGTGCGCTGCTTTCAAAGCCGTCTTGCCTCTGAAAGCGGTTGCTTCCGGCGGTTTGCGGATTGCTTTGAAAGCGCACGGGTCTGATCATCAAAACCGTACGCGCATCCTGGGGCTGAGATAGTTCGTTCTGTACGCTGGCCATTCCGCCATTCTAAATCAAATATGGTCGGCTGCTATACTCGCATGCGTTTCCAAACAGCTACCCGAATATGGTCATACGAGTTTTCTTGCTGATTTTTTCGCTGGCGCTGTGGACGCCCGGTTTTGCGCAGAATGATCAAACACTGCCGACGGAGCTGGGCCGGATACTGGATGGCCACAACCTTGATTACGCAGGCCTCAGCCTGCTGGTCCAGGAAGTCGGTGCCGCACAACCGCTGCTTGCACTCAATCTGGAGACGCCCCGCAACCCTGCATCGACCATCAAGCTGGTTACCACCTATGTCGCGCTTGAAAAACTGGGGCCCGCCCATACCTGGACGACCCGGGCATTTGCCAATGGCCCGTTACGCGACGGCGTCCTCGATGGTGATCTTGTATTTCAGGGCGGTGGTGATCCGTATCTGATCACTGAAAAGTACTGGCATTTTTTGCGCGAGCTGCGCCAACGTGGTGTGAGACATATCACCGGCGACCTGGTCATCGACGACAGCTATTTTGAGGTGGTTGAGGAAGACCCGGGGGCATTTGACGGGCAACCCTATCGCACCTACAACGTGTCACCCAGTGCATTTCTGGTCAACTTCAAGGCGGTCAGATTTGGTTTTCACGCGGAACCTGGCAACGATGTGCTCATCAGTGTCGACCCCGAGTTATCCAACATCAGAATAGATAACCGCTTGCGGACCCGCAACGGCGGGTGTTTTGGATTTCAAAGAGGCATTGCATTTCATTTACCAAACGGGTTGGACAACGGACGCGTAGTATTCGATGGCCGGTTCCCTCATGCCTGTAAGGAGTACGCCCTGTGGCGCACGGTGCTCAACCATCGTGATTTTGCATACGGCGCTTTTGTGCCATTGTGGCAAAACATGGGTGGTTCGCTGGACGGAGCAGTCAGGAGCGGTATGGCGCCTGAAGACGGTGAACCCATCGTAGAGCACGAATCACCCGCACTTGCGGAAATCATTCGCAGCGTCAACAAGTTCAGCAACAATGTGATGACCCGTCATCTGCTATTGACGCTGGGTGCAGAGACATTCGAGACCCCGGGCACTGAAACCAAGGGTCTCAGGGCACTGACCGATTGGTTGTCAGCCCAGGGGCTGGACATGCCCGAGCTGCATATGAGCAATGGTGCCGGTTTGTCCCGCGAGACCCGGATTTCCGCCGGCAGCATGGGCCGCATGCTGCTCAGCGCCTGGCGCAGCCCCTATATGCCTGAGTTCGTCGCATCCATGCCGTTGTCGGGCATGGATGGAACCATACGGCGACGCTTCCAGGGAGACCGCGTTCGCGGGCGCCTGCACGCAAAGACCGGGCGACTGGACCATGTGTATGCGCTGGCCGGTTTCTTTATTTCAGCAAGCGGAAAAACATATGTCGTTGTTTCGATGCATAACGACCGGGATGTACATCGCGGACCCGGCGAAGAACTGCAAAACGCATTGTTGAACTGGATTGCACGCCGGTGACAGCAAAAACCTACCAGGGGAAACACCATGTCTGAGTATGCAATTATTTACCCGATGTTTGTGATG
>CBDUSC010000248.1:0-3646 GCA_965369735.1 uncultured bacterium | reverse complement strand
CCCACCGGTGTGGGCAAAACCGAGATATCTCGGCGTCTGGCACGCCTGGCCAAGGCTCCGTTTATGAAGGTTGAGGCCACCAAGTTCACCGAAGTGGGCTATGTTGGTCGCGAAGTTGATTCGATCATCCGCGATCTTGCAGACATCGCCGTGAAAATGACCCGTGAACAGGCAATAGACAAACTACGGCACCGGGCCGAGGATGCCGCCGAGGATCGTCTCCTGGATGCGTTGCTACCGCGCGCGCGGACCCAGGCCCAATCGATGACCATGGCGGGCGAACCGGTCGAGCCAACCAAAACCGATGACGACACCCGGCAAAAATTCCGCAAAATGCTGCGTGAAGGCACACTTGATGACCGCGAAATCGAAATCGAGACCCGATCCGTTCCGGTCGGTGTGGAAATCATGGCCCCGCCCGGCATGGAAGAAATGACCCAGCAACTGCAGAGTATGTTTCAGAATATGGGTAACAAGGGCAGCCGGGCCCGCAAGCTCAAGGTCAGGGATGCATTCAAACTGCTGGTGGATGAAGAAGCGGCCAAAATGCTCAACGAAGAAGATCTGAAGGCGCAGGCGCTGGAAAGCGTGGAACAAAACGGCATTGTTTTTATTGACGAAATCGACAAGGTTGCACGGCGCTCCGAAACCATGGGTGCCGATGTGTCACGCGAAGGCGTACAGCGCGATCTTCTACCCCTGGTTGAAGGCTGCACCATATCGACCAAGTACGGCATGGTAAAAACAGATCACATACTGTTTATCGCATCCGGTGCATTTCACGTATGCAAGCCGTCCGATCTGATCCCCGAGTTGCAGGGCCGCTTTCCGATTCGCGTGGAACTCGGCGCATTGTCGACAGAAGATTTTATACGGATTCTCACAGAGCCCGACTGTTCGTTGACCGCCCAATACACTGCGCTGCTTGCAACAGAGGGCGTCACTATCGAATTCATCGATAGCGGTGTGCGGCGCATTGCGGAGATTGCGTACCAGGTAAACGAAAGACTGGAAAATATTGGCGCACGCCGCCTGCACACGGTGCTGGAGCGGTTGCTGGACGTCGTATCTTTCGAAGCAGCAGATCGCGATGGCCAACAAGTTACGGTTGATGCCGCGTACGTGGATGAACATCTGGACGAACTGGTTCAGGACGAAGATCTCAGTCGCTACATTCTTTGAATATTAATCGCCAGGAGCAATAGTCAAATTGCAGGCGCGACCGACAGAAATAAAACTGCATCGCAAGTCGCGGTCACTGGAGCTGCACTTCGATGATGGCGAACAGTTCAGTTTGTCTTGCGAATACTTGCGCGTTCACTCACCATCCGCGGAAGTCAGCGGCCACGGGGTCGACGTGCTGCAAACAGGCAAGGAAGGCGTCAACATCAAGGCCATAGAACCGATTGGCAACTACGCCGTCAGGCTTATTTTTGACGATGGCCACAACACCGGTCTTTTCTCCTGGGCAGTGCTCTACGATCTGGGCAAAAATCATGACCAAAAGTGGCAGCATTATCTGGACCGGCTGGCGGAGGCCGGATACAGTCGTAAACCGGACAATTGCAAAAGCCAGTAATCACGCTCATGACAGAAAAAGCCAGTTTCGGTTTCGAGGATGTCGCATGGGATGAAAAAGCCCGTCGCGTTCGCGGGGTATTCGATTCGGTTGCGAACAAGTATGACCTGATGAATGACCTCATGTCGGCTGGGGTGCACCGTCTGTGGAAGAAATTCATGCTGGAGCAAACACATTTGAGACCCGGTCAGCGCGCTCTGGATGTGGCCGGGGGTACCGGTGACATGGCCGCAAAGCTTGCCAGACGTGTGGGTAAAAAAGGTCAGGTCGTTTTGACCGATATCAATGCCGCCATGCTGGAGCATGGCCGCCGGCGGATGATCGATAAAGGATTCGCGGGCAATATCAGCTATGTACAGGCTGATGCGGAAAAGCTGCCCTTTGCCGATGCCAGTTTCGACTGCGTGACCATCGCGTTTGGATTACGCAATGTCACCGACAAACCCGCCGCGCTGAGATCCATGCGCCGTATTTTGAAACCGGGCGGGCAATTGCTGGTCCTGGAGTTTTCACACCCGACCATCACGGCGTTGAAACCACTATACGATTTTTACTCATTCAAGATGCTGCCGATGATGGGCCAGGTTGTGGCAAAAGATGCTGACAGCTATCGCTACCTCGCCGAGTCGATACGCATGCACCCCGATCAGGAAACGCTGATACAAATGATGACCGATGCCGGTCTGGAACGCTGCCGATATAATAATCTCAGTGGTGGTATTGCCGCCCTGCATCGCGGTTACTCTCTTTGAATTAAAGGCTGACACCATGATTCCCGAATCGTTACTCAAACCACTGGAGTCGTTGCTCAACAGGCAAATCGAATCATCCACCCCGGCGCGGGAGTACTGCGCTCAACTCGAGGGCAAACATCTTGCGATCCGGGTCAAGCACACAAAACTGGTGATATACATATTGGTGAAAGATGGCTGCCTGCACCTCAGTTCGGAATACGATGAAAATCCGGACGCGGTGATCATCGGAACCGTGACGGGTCTCGCCTCGCTCGCCGGCGATAACCCGGATCACGCATTTCGCGAGGGCCGGGTAACACTTGATGGCGACGCGGAAACAGCAGAGTTGTTTCGGCATCTGCTTGAAGCGGCGGGGCCGGATTGGGAGGAAGAGTTATCGCGGCTCACTGGTGACGTTGCTGCGCATCAGATCGGCAATGCAACACGCAACATTTTCGATTGGAGTCGCCGGGCGATGGACACGATGGCGCAGAATATTTCCGAGTTTCTGCAGGAAGAAAGTCGCGACGTGCCCTCGCGGTTTGAAGCGGAAGAGTTAATGGATGAGATCGACAGTCTGCGTGATGATGTCGATCGACTTGTCGCGCGCATCGATAAGCTGACTCGCAATCGTGATTCTCGCAATCTTGACGCCTGACTCACACCGCACATGATCGCCCCACGCAATCTGTTCAGACTGCTGAGTATCCACCGTGTGCTGATGCACCATGGGCTGGATGAGTTTGTTTCCGCGGTGCATTTATACAGGCCGTTGCGCTGGCTGCTGTTTTTCGACCCCGCGAACTGGTTCAACCGCCGCAAACAAGGACCGCGTGGTGAGCGATTACGACTTGCACTGGAGTCGCTTGGCCCGATATTCGTCAAATTTGGACAAGCGCTGTCAACCCGCCGTGATCTGCTGCCCCGCGATATTGCCGATGAACTGGCCAAGCTGCAGGACCGGGTGCCGCCGTTCCCTGGCGATGTTGCAATCCAAATCGTCGAGGAAGCGTTTGGCAAACCCGTAACAGAGCTGTTCTCGCGATTCGATGATGAACCGCTGGCAGCCGCGTCTATCGCCCAGGTTCACAAGGCGACCCTGAATGACGGATCGGATGTCGTTGTAAAAATATTGCGTCCCGGTATGCAAAAAGCCATACAGCGCGATATCGATGTGCTCTTCGACCTGGCTCGCCTGGCACAAAAATACTGGAAAGAATCGCGGCGCCTGCGGCCAGTGGAAGTCGTCGAGGAATACGAGAAAACGGTTCTCGATGAACTCGACCTGCTACGCGAGGCTGCAAATGCATCACAGCTAAGACGCAATTTTGAA
>CBDUSC010000247.1:0-3654 GCA_965369735.1 uncultured bacterium | reverse complement strand
CAACCGGCGTAGGTGGTGGCGTACAGCAGGCTTATGGCCCGGGACCGGGTGATGACATCGAGCTGGATCACTCGGTGAACGGTATCAGCGTCTTGTCCGCCGATGCCAACGATGGCGATGGCGATGGTGGTGAGCTTACAGCGGACATAGTCACTGTGAGCGGTTTTGATCTGCCGCCGTTAGCCACCGCGACAATAAGTTTCATGGTGCAGATCCAGTAAAGGTTACTGGATAGCTCCTCTATGGTCTTTGTAGCAGCCAAAAATCTGCTGCCGGCAGGCGCCACTGGCCTCAGGGTCAGTGGCGCCCGCCACGTTTTTGAGCGCCCGCCTGATAGGCCGCCCAAAGGCGCTGGACGAAGTCCCGGAGGAGTTCATTCCCCACCTTCCCAGCCTCAAAATCGCTGTTCTGTAAAACGCCCGGTCAGGGCATTTTTGCTTTCTATGGGTTTGGTATTTGCTGCGTTATATGCCATTTCTGCACCAGCAATGACCCCCCCGGGGACACTGATTCCCAACACCGCAACCGTGGATTACACGAGTCCGGCAGGGGAACCCAGGCAAACCGACAGCAATACCGTCGAGATCATCACGGTCGTGCCGCGCACCGATGCAATCGCATCATTCCTGCGCATCGACCCGGGATCAGGATCGGCAGTCAACCAGACATCAGGGCCTACCGCCTGCGATCTGGGTGGCAGCGGGTTCCAGGTTCTGGCTGATCCGGTATTGCTCGATGGCAGCAGCATCGATCCATTGCAACCACAACCCGTGGTCGCACCAGGCAGCTACCACATGGGCGAACCTGTATTCGTCCAGATCGAAGACGCGGATCAAAACCTCGATATGCTCGCGATCGAAACGGTCACAATATTGCTTTCATCCTCTCCTGAAGGCGACAGTGAATCGGTTCGATTGAGCGAGACGGGGGTCGATACCGGTGTGTTCGCGGGTTATATCCCGACCGTTTCCGGTTCGGCGATACCCGGAGATTGTGTGCTGCAAGTCGGAATCGATGGCGATGTTCAGGTTGATTACAACGACCCGCAGGATGCAAGCGACAGCACATCCGCTGTTGCATTGATCGATCCTGTTGGCGTGGTATTCGATTCTCGCGATGGTCAGCCCGTCGACGGCGTGTCAATAACGCTGATCGACGAGACTACCGGTCAACCGGCGCTGGTTTTGGGTGACGATGGTGTCAGCCGGTTCCCGTCAACGGTGATCAGTGGTTCTACCGTGACTGACAGTGGTGGGACGGTGTATCCATTTGGCAGCGGTGAATACCGATTCCCGCTGATTGCATCAGGAAGCTATCGATTGCAAATCGATACGCCGCAGGGTTATGCGGCGCCGTCGATGGAATCGATACCGGATCTGCAAATGTTGCCAGGCGCTCCATGGGCGCTGGGTAACGGGTCATTCGGGCAACCGTTTGCCGTCGATCCGGGACCAACCATCAATATCGATGTACCAGTCGATCCGGTTGCAACTGAATTGTTCCTGCGAAAGCGTACGGTAACCGCGGTGGCAGCACCCGGTGATTTCCTGCAATACACGCTGACGCTGGACAATGCCAGTAGCGCGCAACCGATTACCGGCATCACGATCGTGGACAATCTGCCAGTCGGATTCCGCTATATCGAGGGATCCACGCGTATCAATGGACTGGCCGATGATGATCCGCAGATCAGTGGCGACGGAATGGTGCTCAGCTTTGATGTGGATCAGCTGGCGGTAGGTACCGGCGTTGTCGTCAAATACGTTACCGAAGTGACGGTCGGCGTTACCGGCGATGAAGCCATCAACCGTGCCCAGGCATTTGGTGATGGCGGTGCACAATCCAACCAGGCGTTGGCAACAGTGCGTCTGACCGAAGACCTGTTCACCGACAAGAGCATTCTTGTCGGCAGGACAATACTCGGCAGTTGCGACGACGATGTTGCAAATGATCTGGATGGTGTGGCTGGTATACGCGTCTATCTCGAAGATGGACGCTACGCGGTGACCGACGATGGTGGTCGTTATCACTTCGAAGGTCTTGAGCCGGGTAACCACGTGGTGCAGATGGATATTGCAACCATACCCGCGTATTTCGAGGTCGAAGCCTGTGAGAAAAATACTCGTTTTGCCGGCCGTGCATATTCGCAGTTTGTGGATTTGCAACCGGGCAGCCTGTTACGCGCCGATTTCCATCTGCGCAAGGTCGCCGCACCGGAGGGCGAGGTCAGGCTGGATCTTGCCAGCAGACTCGCTGGCAACCGCGTTGTTCGTTTTGAGTTGCAGATCAGCGGAACAAGTGTGGCGTTGGCGAATTCGCGTGCCATGGTCCTGTTGCCGGATGGGCTGAGTTATCTCGCTGGCAATGCCAGTATCGATGGCCAGCGTGTCAGTGATTACAACCAGGGCGGTCCCGCAATAACTTTCCCATTGATAACCGACAAACCAGGCTGGTCGCATCGAATTCGTTTCGCTGCAACCTATGGCGAAGATGTCGATAGCGAGCTTGTGACAAAAGCAATGCTGATATTCGACTCGCCAACTGCAAGAGGGCAAAGGACGCCCATCGCCGAGAATCGCCTGCATGTCAGCCCCGAAGAAATGGAACGGCATGACTATTTGTTCACGCCACATTTTCCGGTGTTGTCGGCTGATCTGACGGATGCGGACAAACGCATACTGGATCAGGTCGTGGATGAGTGGCGTGGTGTCGAGAATATTCGCATCAAGGCCGTGGGGCATTCCGACAAGCAACGCATACGCTCAGGAAAACGCTATGCCAACAACTACGAATTATCTGAAGCCAGGGCTGCAACCGTTGCGAATTATTTCCGCCTGGCCCTGGGTTTGTCGGCACAACAGGTTGAAGTCGAGGGCAGGGGTCCAGATCAACCATTGGTTGCTGGAAACAACGAAGCGGCTTATGCGCAAAACCGTCGTGTTGAATTATTCGTCTGGGGCGAAAAGAAAGTCCGGGATGCGGTTTCGGATCTGAGCCAGGGCGCAAGTGGCGCACAAAGCATCGCGGTCAAGGGCCTGTCTCCATACGAGGAGCATGTGCTGGGTCTTGAAAACGTTGTGCTGGCCAGGAAAGCTGAAAAAGCCAGCTATGATGAAATTCGCGCCGAGGGTCAGCCAGTCACCGCTGGTCTGTTGTGGCCGCCGGATGATTTCAGCCCGCATATACCGAGCACCAAGATCGCAGTTCGTCATCTGCCCAGGCAGGTTGTCGAGGTGTCGGTCAACGGTATACCTGTGAGCCCGTTGAGTTTTGACGGAACCGAACGAAACCGGGCAGGGACCATTGCAATAAGCCGCTGGCGCGGTGTCGATATCGCCAATGGAACCAACCTGATCACCGCGGTCCTCCGGGATGAAAATCTCAATGTGGTGCAACGACTGGAACGCAAAATTCACTATGCCGGCGGCCCGGAACGTGGCGAGCTGGTACTGGATCAATCAAACCTGATCGCAGACGGCACATCGCGACCGATGCTGGCTGTTCAGATGTATGACCGTTGGGATAAACCCGCCCGCTACCAGACACTGGGAGCATTCCGGGTATCCACGCCATATCGATCCTGGTGGGAAGTTGAGCAGCTCAATGGCAACCCGCTGCTGGCAACCGGAAACCGGGAGCCGATGTACTCGGTCG
>CBDUSC010000246.1:0-3657 GCA_965369735.1 uncultured bacterium | reverse complement strand
CCAGATGGTCATCCATGAATCGCGCCATCATGAGGGTGCCAGCAATCGGGCCTTTTCGATCGCTCGTCAGTATCGGCATGGAGCTAATGAGCATCGGACCAAACCGAGTTTGCACAAAGCCAACCTTGACGCTTTCAAGGCTGGTGTGATTGGTCAGTGCATAACGTTGACGGATGCTCCTGGCAATCGTCGCTGCCACCATCGGATCACTACCCATTCCCGTCGCGATCATGCTGCTCCACACCAGGCGGTCGTAATCATCAAAAAACAACATGAGGTTGACACCCAAAATGCTGAGGGACGTCTGATCCAGATTGGCTTCGACGAACTCGTCATTCTCATCTTTGATGAACTGGTACGATTCATCCCAACCGGCCCAGTCCCCGGTGAATGCAACAAGGTTTGTCAAATCGGCCGCGATCGCCTGGTGAACACGCACCAGATTTTTGCGTGCATTGGCATCTTCAAGCTGATCAAAAATCGGTGAGATGACGCGCGTGAGTATGGCGTCGCTTGCAAGAATAAAAACCGCCATCATCGCAACGAGAATCAGGGACACGCGCTTGTGCAGGGACATCGCGCCCTTGCGTTGCCTGACGTATTCCGTTTTGTCGGAGGCCACGTCGTTCACGTATCGTTACCGTATATAAAAGGTGTCGCGCCCAGACTATTTCCGGCAGGGTGAAAAAGCTGTGACGCAGCACCCAAAGTGACAATTTTGCTGCGCCGCACCAATGGCCTGAGGCGCCCGGTTTCGCTGGATGATTTGTCAATAGCGGGAACCCACGATTGGCAAAAACAAACAACGGATCAAGAATATGTAATGCGGGGTGAAGGTGTCGTCCGGTGGGCGGCAGGAGGTGTGTAATGAAAAATGTTCGCGAAATTGTTCCCAAGATTAAAAAGACAAAATTGGCCCGGCGGTTCCCGCCGTTTGGCTATGACTTTGATGATTTTTTCGAGAATATGATGCCGCGTTGGACAGAAATGCGTGAACCGCATTCACTCAGATGGCCGGTAGGCATTGATTTTGAAAAAACGTTCAAAGTTGATGTATGGGATCGGGAAGCCGATCTTATGCTCCGCGCCGAACTTCCAGGCGTGGACAAAGATGATCTCGAAATCACGTTGAGCGGTGACTATCTCACCATCCGCGCAGAACGCGAATTCGAAGAAGAAGAGGAAAAAGAAAACTTCCATCGCAGAGAAGTCGGATATGGCGATCTGGTGCGCACTATCACATTGCCATGCGAGGTGGAAGCCGAAAAAGTAAAAGCCATCCTCAAGGAAGGCATGCTCGAGATCACGCTACCAAAAGCCCAGGTAGCCAAGCGCTATACGGTTAAAGTTGCCTGATTGGACTTACCGTGTAACGGT
This sequence comes from uncultured bacterium, assembly GCA_965369735.1. GTDB lineage: Bacteria > Pseudomonadota > Gammaproteobacteria > Steroidobacterales > CBDUSC01 > CBDUSC01. The sequence goes on along the minus strand of CBDUSC010000246.1, from coordinate 2,280 downwards.
ATGGGTCGGGGCGGCGTCAGCCGCCCCGTTTTCATCATAACGATCGCACCGCCACGTCTGCAGCCTGACGAATACGCTCCTTGTCCCTGAAAAAGCGATTCTTATCCAGGGGCAAAAAATTTGTATTGACCCGGCGCATCATGATCTCCAGACCACCGCGCTTGGAATAAAGCGCACGATTATTCAGATCGAATATGGTGACTCGGATCGATGTCGCGGGAATGCTGCCTTCGTAGTTTCCGTGACCGCGCCATTTGACTTTTTGCCGCACGCCGTCCCAGTCCGCCATATCGTTTTTATAAAAGGCACTAACTTCTTCTATGCGTATGATTGCAGTGGCATCCATGCGGTACCGGTACACCATTTCCCGGTAGCTGTGCTCCATAACGGCTTCTTCACGGGCCAGATCCATCTGCCCGTCCGGGTTTTCAACACCACCGACCTGTTCGGTCATTTCCGCGCGAATAGCACGATACTCTGAGGCCGGGATAACGTCATACCCCTCCCCCTTGATGCCTTTTGCGATTTCTTCCTCGATCATCAGCATCATTTTTTCCGGGATATCAAATTCCGATGTCACATCGATCGGCGCAATCGCAATTGTTTTAATCTGACGCTTGAAATGGCGCTTCTTTACTGAAAAATGTGACGACCGTGCGATCGACAACGCCGGCAGCACAATAACCAGCCCCATCAAAATACAAATAGTTATGCGTATATATCTTTTCATCGCTGCGCGTTGGTCTGACCCAGCGTATCCAGGTAACCGCGTATGATCCCCTCATCAGGCAAATTTTCACCGTAGAGGAGATATTTGTTAAACGCATCATGCGCCAGATTGATCTGGCCATGGAAGCGGTAATACATACCCAATTCTTTCCAGGCAGGAGCGAATTGCGCATCCTTTGCCAGGGCGCGCTCATAGGCTTCAATACGGCGAGTATAATCGGGCCCAACCGGCTGCTCCAGACGCCAGGATTCGCCAATCAAAAAATCCGCAATGGGTTCGTCGGGGTGGACGCTGAGATACATCGTTATCTGCATGCGCGCCCGGTCATAGAAATGTATTTTTATTTCAGCGGCTGCATTCGCAATCAATGCCGGTGCAACACCCTCGTAGTAAGGCAAGGCGCCTGGCACTTCATAGGGCTTGAAATAATTGAACGAGGTTGTGGCGTTGATGCTTTTTATCCGATTCAGCGGTCTGTGATGTATGCTCCAGATCAGCGTGATATCCGAACGCTCTGTCATCGTGTTGCGATCGACCTGCTCCCACGCAACTGCGGCCTGGTTTGTTTCATAGCCGGCATTGGCCATCAACTTTAGCGCCTGTCGATCCGCTGCAGTTTCCAGGGTGCGGGAAAATCCGTTGATCGCAAGGTCAGTCCAGAAACGACTGGTCAATTCCGCGTCATCGTCGTTATCGTCGTGATCCTGAATGAGAATGGCTGTTCCGAGGCGGTTACTATTTTTCGCCAGTATCGATGGCAACTGATCAGCAACCAGTTCGCTATATGCATGGCGTTTCAAAAAGTGTGAAAACTCATGCGCGAGCACTGCGGCAAGCTGCGCCTCGTTATCCATGCTCGCAAGCAAACCGGTATGCACAACCACGGTGCCATGTGGATACACCCAGACGCGCGGCGCGGTATCCAGGACCAGCAGATATTTGAGATTCATACCAGTTCCGGCAATCTGCTCGCCAACCAGATTCCCGGCAACGCTATTGAGATATGCCTCGACGCGCGGCTCATTCAGGGTTTTGCCGGATGCAATGAGATTCTTCTCATGCTGCGCTGCCAAAGCCCAGAGAGCGATTTCATCGTCGTCCGCCGGGATACGGTTCAATTCGATGAGCGGTAGCACCGCCGCAGCTTGCGACTGCAGCGCAACAAAACTAAAAACAATGAGCGAAATGAATCGCTTGGCAGCGGTCACTGCAATATCCCCCAACCGGCCCAGGCGGCCAGTCCGTCTCAGCCTCCGCCCGAAAATGAATAATAGCTGACTACTTGAGATCGCAAAAACGTCTACAAGTTCGGCCTTGGCGAGTGTAAATGCTCAGCTCAGGCGATCCAGCAATGCAATAAAGCGTGGATGGTCTCTCAGGGGGTCCAGCTCTGGGTCGCTTTCCATCCACTCCCTGGATGTCAACGATTGCTCCAGGCAATCCAGAGCCAATTCGGTTTTTCCAGCAAGCAGGTAATAACAGGCTACGTTGTAGCGGGTCGCTGTGTCGTTTGGATCGATATCGACCGCTTTTTTTGCCCAGGCTGCAGC
>CBDUSC010000245.1:0-3661 GCA_965369735.1 uncultured bacterium | reverse complement strand
ACACGTAATCTTTGCTATCAGTGACAAGCGCATTGAAGAAGCTCTGGATGATGCGATCGCGCACGGCGTCAGGTCGATAACAATCATGTCATCGCTGGCTCTTGCCAACGACTGCGATCCGCCGCTGAAAGCCCGGGTTTTAAAGAAGGTGAGTGATGCAAAGCTTCTTGTCTGCGGTGCCAACTGCATGGGTTTTTACAATGTACGCGATCGGGTGCTTGCGGGTGGCTTTGATACCAGAAACCATGAACCACCTGGCAATATTACTTTGATCAGTCAATCGGGCTCCGGCATGTCGGGCATAGTCGACTGTGACGAACGCATGCGCTTTAACCTGGTGGTAACCACGGGTCAGGAACTCACACTATCGCTGGAAGATTACCTGGATTTTGCGCTCGATTTGCCCGATACAAAGGTTGTAGGCCTGTTCCTGGAAACATCGCGCAAGCCCGGAGCTTTACTACGGGCATTTGCAAAAGCCAATGCAAAAAAAATACCCATTGTTGCAATCAAGGTCGGCAAGACGAAATTATCAAAGGAACTGACCTTTTCACACTCGGGTGCGATGGCGGGTAGTGACAAGGCATTTGATGCCGTATTCGATCGCTATGGCGTTCAACGCGTCGACGATATGGATCAACTCGCCACCGCACTGATCATGTTTGCACAACCGCACCCGGTAGGACCCGGCGGTTTCGTGTCGATACACGATTCGGGTGGCGAACGGCAACTCACCATCGATCTCGCCGAGCGTATTGGCCTGCCGTTCGCGGAATTGAGCGACACTACTGTAAACAAACTGCAAAAAACGCTGGACCCGGGTCTTGAACCGATCAACCCTCTGGATGCCTGGGGCGCGGGCGGTGACCGCTCCGGCCAGATCATGCGTGATTGTTTTGCTGCAATTATGGCCGACCCCGGCACATCGTTTGGAGCCGTGATCCATGACCGCGCACCCTGTTCCAGAATCTGTCCGGAATATTGTGAATACCTGCACGTCGGCCACGAGGCATCCGGCAAAGCCGCCTTTTTGGTCTCCGCGCGCCAGGGGACCGGCAGCGACCCACTGGTTATTGGCTCCACTGAGAATGGTTTCCCGGTGCTTGATGGATTGCGGCAATTTTTGCGTGGCGCAAAATGCCTGATGGACTGGCGCGATCATCTGGATCGGGCAGAAGACCCGGTTCCCGGGATCGACGCCATGGCGCTATCGCTCTGGCGAGAGCGTCTTGATCGGCCAGACCCTCTGGACGAGGCCGAGGCCTGCGCCATGCTGCGTGATTCAGGTATTCCAGCCGTTGAGTCGCATGTCGCAAACAATCTGCAGACCGCCGTCGACGCTGCGCGTACCCTCGGTTACCCGGTCGTATTGAAAACCGCCAACCCCGGCGTATCGCACAAAACCGATCACAATGCGGTGCATCTCGATCTAAACTCGGATGAGGATCTGAAAACGGCATACCTGGATGTATCGCAGCACCTGGGGCCATTGGTTCTGGTGGCACGGCATGTACCCGCAGGACCCGAGCTCATACTGGGCATGCATAATGATGCGCAATTTGGACCTGTCATCATGATCGGTGCCGGTGGCATTACCGCCGAACTGGATGCCGATGCGGTATTTGCGCTTGCGCCGTTTGGACCGGTACAGGCAAAACGCATGATCGATCGCCTCAGGATGCAGCCGCTGCTGAATGGATACCGGGGCAGCAATGCCATGAACGTCGATGCGCTGTGCGACGCGGCTGCGCGGCTGTCCGTATTGAGTCACAGGTATGCAGATAAAATTGAGAACATTGATATCAACCCCGTCATTATGAGTACAGACGGTTGCATCGCAGTCGATGCACTGGTCATTACGAAAAGCGCGGCGGTAGTTGCGCCCCATGAGAGGAAAGCAGGATGAGCATTTCAGCCCTAAGACAATATGACACCACAGTCTGGCATGGCGCCGCAGAAAAAATGAAAACCGAATATGAAACACGGTTGTTCATCGGCGGTAAATATGTCGACGCAGCAGATGGCGGTCGCTTTGAAAATATCAACCCGGCAACCCGCGAAGTCCTTTCGGAATTCTCGGCCGGCACTGCAAAAGACATCGATAGCGCAGTTGCATCGGCGTTGAAGGCTCACCGCAGCGGAGCCTGGTCAAAAATGGCGCCACGCAAACGCATGCGCGTGATGTACCGCTATGCACAACTCATACGTGAAAACGCAGAGCAACTGGCGTTGATGGATACACTGGATATGGGCAAGCCCATAAGTGACATGCTTAACACCGACATACCGGCGACGGCAGAAACGATTCAATTCATGGGCGAGTGCATCGACAAACTCGAAGGTGCGGTTACAAACACTGAATACGACGCCATACACTTTGTTTTGCGCGAACCGCTGGGCGTAGTTGGGGCGATCACGCCGTGGAACTACCCGTTGCTGATGGCGACCTGGAAAATTGCACCGGCGCTGGCTGCAGGCAATTCCGTTGTGCTGAAACCGGCCGAGCAGTCCCCAACATCTGCCGGCCGCCTGGCCGAGTTGTTTGTTGAAGCCGGTGGACCCGATGGTGTGTTCAATGTCGTAACAGGCATGGGTGAAACCGCCGGCCAGGCATTGGCCATGCACAACGATGTCGCAAAAATCAGTTTCACCGGGTCAACCGCGGTTGGAAAGCTCATGCTCCAATACGCCGGTCAGTCCAATATGAAAAAAGTCGGGCTGGAGTGTGGTGGCAAGTCTCCGCAAATATTCATGAGCGATATCGATGACCTGCCACGCGCGGTTCAGGGCGCATACGATGGTATCTATGCCAACATGGGCGAAGTATGCAATGCCGGCTCGCGTTTGCTGGTCGACCGGAAGATCTATGGCGATTTTGTCGATCAGTTTGTCGCCGATGGCAAAAATGCCTATGTTCCTGGTGATCCCCTCGACCCGGGTTCCAGCATGGGGCCGCTGGTCACGCATGCCGATCAGGATCGTGTACTTGGCATGATCGAACAGGGAGAAAAGGAGGGCGCCACACTGGTATTCGGCGGCGGCGCGCCCGATGGTCTGGATGACGGTGCATTTGTTGAACCCACCCTGTTTACCGATGTGACAAACAGCATGAGCATCGCGCAGCAGGAAATATTTGGACCGGTGGCTTCTGTCATACCGTTCGATGGAATCGACGAGGCCGTCGCGATTGCAAATGACACCATATACGGACTTTGCTCGGGGGTGTGGACCAGCAATATCAACACCGCCCACCGGCTGATAAAAGAAATCCAGGCCGGTGTCGTTTATGTCAACTGTTATGACGAGGGTGATATGACCCAGCCGTTTGGCGGTTACAAGCAAAGTGGCAACGCACGCGACAAATGTTTCGACAGCATGAAGAGCTACACGCAGACAAAGTCAGCGTGGATACGCCTGGGCGAATAGTTACTTTATGAGTAGCGCGCTTGTATCTTGCACTGTTGATCAGACGGTTGCGGTCATCACGCTGAACCGACCGGAGAAACTCAACGCGATCAATCCGGAGATCATCTCCGGTTTGCACAAAGCGATGGACGAGGCGGAACGCGATGAAGCCGTGCGCGCAATTGTTCTGACCGGTGAGGGTCGCGCTTTTTCGGCCGGCTTTGACCTGCATGAAACTTACCAGCCAGCCGCTGGT
>CBDUSC010000244.1:0-3686 GCA_965369735.1 uncultured bacterium | reverse complement strand
GCCTGCAAATCCATAATAGGAAGTTGCAACAGTCGAATTGCCTGTTGCAGCTGAGGTGTCATTGTCAGCTGCTGACTGAGCCTTAGTTGCAGTGACGGTTTTAACATATTTCGTCAGTCCACCCGCATTCCATGGATTGGTGGCCGCTATACTATATTTATAGTCTAAAATCTTCGCCCAAATACACTTCGCGTACCTGTTGGCTGGCCAGAATTACATCTGGTGTGCCATCGGCGATTACTTCGCCTTCATTCAATATATAGGCTCTTTCGCAAATTCCCAGTGTCTCCCTCACATTATGGTCTGTTATGAGCACACCAATATCCCGCTGGTTAAGGTGGGTAATGATGCGCTGGATATCCAGGACCGATATCGGGTCAACACCGGCAAAGGGCTCGTCAAGCAATACAAAGCTTGGATCAGCGGCCAATGCGCGGGCAATTTCCACCCGTCGTCTTTCACCACCAGACAAACTCAGCCCAAGATTATTGCGTATATGTCCAATATGAAGTTCATCGAGAAGCTCTTCCAGTTTTTGCTCACGGTCGCCACGCCTGAATCCATTCCGTGTTTCCAAAATCGCCAGGATATTTTGCGCCACAGTCATTTTACGAAACACTGATGCTTCCTGTGGCAAATAACCCAGACCGCGCTGCGCGCGCTTGTGCATCGGCAACCGCGTGACATCCACATCATCCAGGTCAATGCGCCCCTCATCGCAGGGTATGAGACCTACAATCATGTAAAAGGCCGTCGTTTTACCGGCGCCGTTGGGTCCCAGCAAACCCACAATCTCGCCGCTGGATACTTCCAGAGACATTGATTTGACGATGCGGCGGGATTTGAAGCTCTTTGATATTCCCAGGACTTTCAGTGTACTCATCAGTCCTGCTTCGAATCCGCCGCTGGATTCCGGTTGGCGGGATTGATCGTAATTTGTACTCGTTCGCTGCCCGCGGCATCCGACTCTGCAATTACCCGATCGTCCTCGATGTTGTACAGGAGTACGTTCCCTGTAATTTCGTTACCGCCCTCACTCATTTTCGCTTGCTCTTCAAGTCGGACAATCCCGTTTTCAAAATCATATTCAATCTTTAGCGCCTCTCCCCGAATGCCGATTTTGCTGTTGGCTGGAAATTGTTCAAACCGGGCAGGCTCGCCGATAATCACTGCGCTTATCAGTTCATGTCCGTTGAAAACCAGCGTGGCCTCGTTCGAGCGAATCCGTGCATCCCTGGAGCGAATATCCACGTTACCGACAAATTTCCAGGAGCTATTGTCAAAATCCAGCTTTGACGCGCTCGCTTCGTCGGCTTTGATACCGAGATCACCCTGCTGCACATTGATGCTGCGAAAAATCAGGAGATTCGATTTTCGATCAAAGCTGGATGAATCGGCATCAAGGGATATTGGCAGCGGGTCATCCTGCGCTGGCGTAGCCGTCGGCGACGCACCCAGAACCACAAGGACACCGGTTGCCATAGCTGAGGTAACTGCAAATTTACGGGGTAAAACGACCATGAACCTCAGATTGTAGCTCCAGCCGGTCTTCCAGCAAATATGCGGTCATACCCTGGGAGCTAAGCTGTCTGCCAAATGTCTCAATATTGACAGGTTCATCGGTTGTGGCAATGGCGTCATCAGGGATGTAGTCAAGCCTCTCGGTACTGATTTTCAAGGCCTCATCACCACCGTTATTTTGCTCCAGAACGACATTACCGCGAAATTCCACTTGCTTGCCACGAGCGAAAATATGGCCGTAATCCGCGCGCAGCGACCATGAATTGTTCGGATCTGCGCTCAAATTGAGCGTAACACCCTCGAGCTCAACTTCATCACCGTCCATGGGGCTGCGAATCTTCGCAGCACGTAACCGATATGCTGGGATGCCATCGGTACTGGCCTCAATCAGTATTGCATCATCGAAGTAATATTCGCGGACCGCTTCCGGTTTGCTCTGTGTGCGGTTTTCATCACCATCGAACCGCTTGATGATGACTTCACTGAAAAACAGGATGCTCAAAAGAAAACCAACGATCAGTATGTCACGAATTTTCAAGTACAGATTCCTCGTTGATTAGTTTTGGTTTTCAGATTGTGCAGCAATAATCAAATCGCATACTTCCCTGACCGCGCCACGACCGCCACCGTTTTGTGTGACCATCCGTGCTGCGGTAATCGCCGTTTCATGCGCGTCCGCGACCGCAACCGGCAGCGCAACCTTTTGCATGATTTCCAGGTCGGGAACGTCATCGCCAACAAAAGCCGTCTCAGAGTTTTTGACACCGAGTTTATTCAGTAGTTGCTCAAACACCGGGAGTTTGTCAGATATGCCCTGATGTACGTGGCTGATTCCAAGCTCATTCATGCGCCGGGTTACGGCGTCGGATTTTCTCCCGGAAATCACAGCGACATCAACACCGTTTTTCATGAGTTGCTTTATCCCGTGACCATCGCGGACGTGAAACATTTTTGTTTCATCACCCGCTGAGGAATAATAAAGCCGGCCATCGGTCAAAACACCGTCGACATCCAGAATCAGCAGACGGATAGAGCGTGCAATTTCGGTAATGTCTGTCATCAATTACATGACACCTGCGCGGAACAAGTCGTGTACATTCAGTGCGCCCACTATCTTGTCGTCTTCGTCAACGACAATCAAAGACGTTATTTTGTGCGTTTCCATAATATGCACAGCTTCAGCAGCCAGCATCTGTGGCCCGATGGACTTGCCCTTTGGCGTCATCACATCTGCCATGGCCGTATTGTGAACATCGACTGCGTGATCAAGCGTGCGCCGTAAATCGCCGTCAGTGAACACGCCGGCGAGCGCACCTTTTTGGTCCACAATTGCCGTCATGCCAAGCCCCTTTTGGGTCATTTCCACCAGTCCTTCGCTCAATTTGGTATCGGTACTGACAACCGGTATTTCATCGCCGCGATGCATGACATCCGATACATGCAGGAGCAGCCTGCGACCGAGGCTGCCGCCAGGATGCGAGCGTGCAAAATCTTCCTCGGTAAAGCCGTGTAGTTCCAGCAATGCGACGGCGAGCGCATCTCCCATTGCCAGTGTCGCGGTAGTGCTTGCGGTGGGCGCAAGGTTCAGCGGGCATGCTTCTTCATCTACCGAGATATCCAGATTGACATCCGCGGCTTTTGCCAGCGTGGAGGTCGAATTTCCGGTCATCGTTATCAGTGGTGATGCCATGCGTTTTATCAATGGAAGAATGGTGATGATTTCCACGGTTTCACCGGAGTTCGATACTGCCAGAACGACATCATCCGGCGTAATCATACCCATATCGCCATGGCTGGCTTCACCCGGGTGAACAAAAAAAGCGGGTGTGCCGGTGCTTGCCAGCGTGGCCGCTATTTTGCTACTGATGTGGCCCGATTTGCCCATTCCGGTGACGACGATTCTGCCATCGCAGGCCAGGCAGATTTTACAGGCAGCGAGGAACTCGTCGCCGATACGGGGCGCCAGGTTCGTGATCGCCTTGCTCTCAATGCCAAGCACCTTTCGGGCAAGCTCAAGCACGCGGTTCTCTTCAAATTTTGTCATACCGCCGAGTTGATCACATATCCGTGGTAGATGAAAAATGCCAGCAGCAACAATACGCCTTCACTGCGCTTTATTCTGCTTTCCCCGCTGAAATTGTACGCCATTGCGAACAGTACAAGCG
>CBDUSC010000243.1:0-3698 GCA_965369735.1 uncultured bacterium | reverse complement strand
AAAAAACCTTGGTCAGTAAGACCGGCAGTATGCCCGAAAAATTCCATGCGCGATACGTTTTCTATATTTATCAATAAGATACAAATGGCGCTGCGATTAACCCGGATATGATAGACCCGCTACCTTTATAGGGTTACGACAGAGACATTACAAGCCCGCAGACGCCGCAGGACGGTTACTTGGTGAGTTGCGTGAATACGCCGTCCCAATCGCCGCCCGGCGGGTTGCGCCGGAAGTAGGCAATACGATCCATGTAGAGGGAGAACAGCTTGCGGTCGGGGTTATTCTGATGCAAAAGAAAGAACTCCCGCTCCGCGCTGTCCCAGACACGGTCCCTGTAAAAACGCAACGCCTGGTGATGTCGATTCAACAGGTTTGCCGTCTCCCCGGCCAGGTCTTTTTTGGGCCCGATCGGCTGGAAAATACCAACCGGGGTATCTTTACCTTTGACTCGTACCCGGTCGAGTTCAAGGTATGCAAGATCGGGTACCCGCGCGCGGGTTTCCTCGCCAACGGCAATGGTAACCCCGTATTCCTTGGTCAACCCTTCAAGGCGTGATGCCAGGTTCACCGCATCACCCATGACGGTATACGCCATGCGAAAACGCGAACCCATGTTGCCGACGCGCATTGGACCTGAATTCAGACCAATGCCGATGCGAATCTCCGGCCAGCCGCGCTTTTTGAACTTTGGCATCAGTTCGCGCAATGCACCCTGCATTTCAATTGCGGCAAGCAATGCGTTGTGCGCATGATCCGGGTCATCCAGCGGAGCGCCCCAGAACGCCATGATTGCGTCACCCATGTATTTGTCGATGGTGCCGCGGTGGCGTTGTATGACGCGCGTCATGGGTGTCAGGTATTCATTCATCAGGCGGCTGAGCTCCGGTGGATCCAGATCTTCAGCGATGCCTGTGAAATTTCTGATGTCAGCAAACATGACGGTCATGTCGCGACTCTCGGAATCCATGGTGAATTTCTTTGGATTCAGACCCATTTCATGTACCAGTTCCGGCGGCACATACTGACCAAACAGCACTGACAAATCACGCCGGCCGCGAGTCTCTACGAAGAACCCGTATATCATGTGGAACAGGTACAACAGGAATGCGAACACCAGCGGACTGGCGAGCGGGATCACGAAGTTAGCCGTGTTCCACACGTATAGATTGACCGTCGTGATAATCATTGACAGCAGAATCGTAAACAAGGTCGAGGTCAGGACCGGTGCACGTATCATGACTGTGGTCATCAACATCCCGATCACAATCAGCATGAATATCTCTATGCCTTGTACGTAACGCGGGTGATGTTTGATGCGCTGGTCAAGAATGCCCGATACGACATTGGCGTGTACCTCGACGCCGGTGAATTTTTCCCCGACGGGCGTGGTCCGCAAATCGCGCAACCCGGGTGCGCTGGTTCCTATCAAGACAATTGCGTTGCGCAGTGGATACTCCGAAGCCGCACCGCTTAGTACATCCGTTGCTGACACGTAGGGAAAGCTGCCAACCGGGCCGCGGTATGGCACCAGTACAGACACCTCTGAGTCAACGGGTACCCTGTAGTCGGAGATTTTCAGCCATTCAAGCCCGATGTCATCGCGAGCATCATCCGCGAAAACGAAAGAAATCGGTGGGTTTTCCAGTGCAACGCGAGTCAGGGCAAAGGCAAGTGATTCATAAAGATCACCGTGGTAGCGTTTGATCAACGGGACCCGTCGATAAACGCCATCCGCATCAAGGGTTGTCGAGCTTTCAAAAAACCCTCCATAACCCGATGCGCTCTGCAGTTGCTCAAGATTCGCCGAATAAGCAACGGCTTCGATAAATGACAGCTTCGTATCGTTGTTCTTTTCCGAAATGGATGGCGCCGGCAAGCTGCCGGTAACGAGATCCGCAGCGATATCGTTGGCATGCCTGAATATGTAGCCGAGTACTGCGTTACGATTCCTGAGGCTGTCCGCAAATATCCGGTCGGTTTCAAGCTGTGGCCGCAATTCTTGCAATGCTTCCTGGAATTCGCGGTTGTCACTCAATTCATTTTGTGAAAGTTCATCCAGGACAGACAGACCCGATCGATTGTCGGCTTCAGCAAACACCATATCAAAGCCAACTGCTTTGACCTGGTACTGATCGAACAGCTGATCTACCAGCCGGGCCATTTTGTCGCGGCGCCAGGGCCACTGCCCTTCAGCCACCAGGCTGTTTTCGTCTACATCCACGATCACAATCCGGTCATCAACCGTACGCGGCATCGTGACGACCAGGCGCAGGTCATACGCCATGTTCTCCAGGCGCGAAATCCACCCCAGACGCAGATCACCACGATTGTGCAGCAAAAACGGTACAAACAGCGTCAGGGTGATCAGAACACGAATTAGCAGACGTACATTCAACCCCATGAATCCTGTGTGGGCGTTCTATGGTAAACAGTGGCTGAAGTGTACCTTGGGCACAGGTCGGTTTTTTGTGACGGCGATCCCAATGTTTTACATAAATTACACAGACTTACGGTGCTTTTTACTTGAGATACCTAAGCGGCAGGCCGTATGATGGAGCCGATCTCGCCCATCAGCGGTTTTTGATCGCTGTATTGTTATTATAACTAAATGATTTGACAGGGAAAAATGGCCGATGCGCCTGGCCGATAAACTGCAAAACGTCAATGCTGTATCCGGGCAGCAAATACTGGCTCGTGTCAATGAGCGGGGCCCGGTCCTGTTGACACTGGTATTGGTGCTTGCGATTGCCTGGCAACTGGCTCAGCTGACATGGCTGCTGGTACCGCGACCCACTCCGGTGGCGATGCCCATTGCACCTACCGGCCAGAGCAGTTCGATCCAGACAGCGAGTACCGTGGATACGGCCGAGATTCGCGGGTGGCATCTGTTTGGTGACTATGATGCTCCGCCATCTGTTGTGTTGCCCAGGGAGACGGGTCTGGATACCAGCGACAAAACGGCCCTGAACCTGATGTTGATTGGCGTGGTGGCCTATGATGATCCCCGGCAGGGACTGGCGATCATCCGCGATGCAGGCAAGGACGACAAGCTATACCTGGTCGGCGAGCCGATCTCCGGGAGCACAAAACTGGCCGGTGTGGAATCAACACGGGTGATACTGGACGAAGGCGGCCGCAATACCTACCTGGCGCTTCCTGAATTTGATGAATTGCCGCCACCGACTCGTGGCCGTACTTCTACCCGTCGTACGCAAAGCAGCAATCGGGTAGCCAACCTGCGCCGGGACCTGAAAAATAACCCCGCGAAATTTACCGATATCGTCAGACCGCAACCGCATTACGCAAACGGCGAATTGCGCGGTTACCGGGTCTACCCCGGTCGCCAGCGCGCAAGGTTTTCACAATTGGGTTTGCGGCCAGGCGATCTTGTTACCGAGATCAATGGAACGGCAATGAACGACCCGGCCCAGGGTATCGAGGTCATGCGATCGCTGGAAGGCAGCGATCAGATATCTGTAACGGTTGAACGAAATGGCCAGCCTGAGACGCTTAGTTTCAGCTTGTCGCAACTGGATGAACTGCAAAATGGAACTAACTGAATCACGGATTGTTCGAAGTTTTCTCAAGCGCGGTTGCCACACGCTGGCGGCGGCGATGCTGTTGTTAGCAGCAGGTCTGAACGGAGCCGTATTCGCGCAACAAGGCGTATCGATACAGCCCAATTACAAGGATGC
>CBDUSC010000242.1:0-3706 GCA_965369735.1 uncultured bacterium | reverse complement strand
GGTCATCTTTTGAGCCCATGATGGACAACACCGGCCCGCCAAGAGCTTTTAACTGGTCGGTATCCCGAATGGTCGTGCCATAAAAAAGTACCGTGGCCGATACTTCGTCACCATGCCTGATACTGGCGTGCAATGCATATGGCACACCCATGCTAAACGCCATGGTCGCAATCCGGCGGCCGGGCTTTTGCAGTTTGGCAATTGCTGCATCAATACGCGCCGTCGATAGAGATTCATCCAGCGCCGACATCAGCGCCCACGCATCTTTGTGGGTCGTGGAATTTTTGCCAAGATAGAGATCCACTGCCAGGACCCGATATCCCTGGTCTGCGAGACGCTCAGCGGTTTCAAGATAAAACGGGCTGACTCCAAACCAGTCGTGGACCATAAGGACCCCGGCTTTTGCGTTTTCATCCCCTGCAACATAGGCGGGAAAAGAGCTTCCATCCGACGTTTTCAGACTGATTATTTGCGGTGCAGCAACTGAAAGCGATGGCAACAAGGCAACAAGTAGCACTGCCCAAAATTGAGATCGATATTTCACTGGTTTTCCCCCCGGTCTTCATAGTCTGTAAAAAGCGGCCACAACTTGTGGCCCGGTAGGTTTGAGCAAGCAGTCGCACAATAGTTCCAGACTGGTTGCCCCGCCCTGATTCATCTATGGTTAACCTGATAACAAAAATATCCAGGGGCAACCATGAACAGACGCCAGTTTTGTCGATCCACGCTTGCCGCCGCGGTAGCTGCCTCGATCCCTGCCCGCCAGGGCTATGCCGCGATACTGAATGCCATGACAACGGTTTTGGCGGATGTTGAAGCCAAAACCGGCGGTGGTGCCGATGTAACTGTGCGAAAAACTGCGGTGCAGGATTTCAGCGACAGCCTGCGCGGTCGTCTACTGCTGCCGGACAATACTGGCTATGACGATGCGCGGCGAGTACTCAGTGCATCGATCGATAAATACCCCGCATTGATCGCCCAGTGCGCCGGTTCCGCTGACGTACGCAATGCCGTGAACTTTGCGCGCGCAGAGAATTTGCTGCTTGCAGTCAAATGCGGTGGCCACAGTACATCGGGCAAATCTACCTGCAATGGTGGATTGATGATTGATTTGAGTCCCTTCCGCGGCGTACGTGTGGACCCGATCGCCCGCACGGCCCGCGTTGCCGGCGGCAGCCTGTTGGGTGAAATGGATCACGACACCATGGCATATGGCCTGGTGACGACTGCCGGCACGGTATCCCATACGGGTATCGGTGGGCTGACCCTGGGCGGCGGTTTCGGACGCCTCGGCAGACGCTTTGGGCTGACGCTCGACAACCTCATGGCCGTCGATATCATTACCGCTGATGGGGAATTTCGCCGGGCGAGCAAAGATGAGAACCCGGATCTGTTCTGGGCAGTTCGCGGTGGTGGCGGCAACTTCGGTGTAGTTACTTCTTTTGAACTGCAGTTGCACCCAATGGATCGTGAAGTTATCAGCGCCAATTTCTCGTTTTCAGCAAAACAGGCACATAAGGCAAAAAGCCTGATGAGCTTTTTGGCGAATATGCCGATAAGGCACCGGATGACATGCAGGTCGATGGCGGGTTGATTGCAAGTGCTGGCGAAGATCCGGTGGTCGCGCTGCGCATTTGTTACTCGGGGCCACATGCCAGGGCAGACTCTTTGTTCGCGCCGATCCGAAAAGCCGGAAAGCTGGAGACCGAAAAAGTCGAAGCAATGGATTACGTCTTGCTGCAGAAAATCGGGGATATTACCGATCCGCGCGCAATGGGCAATTATCTCAAATCCGGATTTACCGGTGTGATGACGCCCGATCTGATCGACGACATTGTTGATGGTTTCGAGCCTGACCCGGGTCGCAGAACCGCGGTGGTCTTTCAGCAATCCGGGGGCGCGATTGGTCGGCACGCACAGGATTCGACAGCATTCGCCAATCGTGATTCCAAGCACAACATGCTGTGCAATGTGCGATGGAAAATGGGCTCTGACGCGACGGATCATATCGCGTACATTCGGCAGTACTGGGATAGCAATCTCGAATCTCATATCCGTGGTTTTTACACAAACGATCTGTTTGACGAAACGCAGGGCATGGTGAATTCAAATTATCGCAACAACTACAATCGATTGGTTACGATAAAAAACCAGTACGACCCGGAGAACCTGTTCCGCCTGAACGCGAATGTGAAACCTACTGTGTAAGCGCATGATACCAGTGGTTCCAGTCAGTTAACTGCGACTAACCGGATCCTGGTGAATGATGATTTCTGCATCGGGTAAAAAGGACTTGATCCCTGCTTCCACCTCATCAGCAATCTCGTGCGCCCGGCTAAGGGACAGGTTTTGATCCAACTCGAGATGAAGCTGCACAAAACGGGTTCGGCCCGACTGGCGCGTACGTAATTCATGTACGCCCAAAACCGCAGAATTACTCTTTGCAATGCTCAGGATCTGCTGCTGGATATCGGCGGAGAGTTCCCTGTCCATCAATTGCTGAAAGGCATCGTATCCAATACGGAATGCACTATAAAAAATATACAGTGCAATACCGATGGCAAAAACCGCATCGGCCCAATTAAAGCCCAAAGAGGCCAGATACAGCGCGAAGATAATGCTCAGATTGGTCAGCAGGTCGGTTGCATAATGCAGAGCATCGGCGCGGATTGCCGTGGACCCTGTAAGCCTGATCACATGGCGCTGTAGTGCAAGCAGCGCAACCGTAAGTACGATCGCCAGCAGCATCACACCATAGCCGATCACCAAGTGTTCCAGTTCATGTGGATATCTCAACCGATCCACAGCATGAAAAATCAAAAAAACGGCGGAGCCACTGATAAAGGCTGCCTGGGCCAGGCCGGCAAGAGGCTCGGCCTTGCCATGCCCGAACCGATGCTCGGCATCAGCTGGCTGCAGGGAATAGCGAATAGCCACCATATTGATCAGCGAGGCGATACTGTCCATCACCGAATCGACCAATGATGCAAGCAGACTGACAGACCCGGTCACATACCAGGCAGCCAGTTTGGCAAGAACCAGGCTACCGGCTGTCGCAACCGAAGCTGCACTGGCCAGCTTTAAAAGGCGTGCATTGTCGGCCGGCTTGCGTGTTGCCGCAGAGTTTGCCATCTGGTTCCACGGTCTCGACCGAATCGGCCGAGCCAATCGTTATTACTCGGCTTTTTTCTTCGGCGTGGGCACCAGATTGACGCGACCGCGTTTGCCCAGTTGCCGTTCGTTCAATTGGACCACAATCTCTTCCACAGCCTCCGTGACGGCTTTGAGCTTGCCTTGCCGGAAACCGTGAATGGTGTTGCTCCCTTGCGCAATCACATAGCAATGCCAGTCGGCACCATCCAGGCCGGCCGGAGGTTCTGATTTATCGACCGATACGATCTTGTAGGGTTGTCCCATTGCTGTGGTTTCTTCAGTCATGCATGTTCACGTGCAATCAATCATGTCCGCAAGACAAAAGCCGCGCGGCGCATGATGCCAGTGGATATTTGTTTTTAGAGTGGTCAAACATCCTATTGTATCCTGAATCAGCACCTACCCGGGAAAAAAATCGTAGTTTTGGGGGCAAGTGAAATTGCACGAACAAAAGGTTAAGCGTTCCTTAAGAAACACATTGTATTGTTTCAAAAGGCACTTGATATTCCGAGACTACATCCATGCTTGATGATGGCTATTTTCATCCAGGCGA
>CBDUSC010000241.1:0-3726 GCA_965369735.1 uncultured bacterium | reverse complement strand
ACCGGATACCTGGTGCATAGACCCGGTAAAGGCAGAAGCCGCCATCACACCGCGCACAAAGGCAATTCTTGTCGTACATGTTTTTGGCCGCCCGGTCAGCATGGATGAGATCATGGCTATCGCGGACCGTCATGGTCTGCTGGTCATAGAGGATGCCTGCGAAGCGCTGGGCGCAAGCTATAACGGGAAACCGGCTGGCAGCATGGCTCATGCCGGGGTGTTCGGTTTTTACCCGAATAAAATCATGACCACCGCCGAAGGCGGCGTCATTACCAGCAATGACAAAGACCTGATCGCCAGGTGCCGGCGTCTCGCCAACCAGGGCAGACCCGAAGACGGCGACTTCGTACCTGGCTATAACTACCGGCTGAGCGAGTTGCACGCCGCACTGGGCTGCACACAGATATCACGCCTTGACGAGTTCATGCACCAACGCAAACGCGTTGCACATCGTTATATTGAACGACTTGAAAACCAGCCAGGAATCATCCTGCCTTGCCTGGATGCGCCGGGTTGCACCGTTTCGTGGTTTGTATTTGTGATCAGAGTTGGCGATGAGCCAAAAACCCGAAATATGCTGGCTAATACCCTGAACCGTTCGGGTATTCAGACCGGCCACTATTTCCCCGCGATACATCTCATTCCGTGGTATGCGCACAGGTATGGATATGCTGCCGGGAGCCTGCCGAATACGGAACTGGCATCTGCTACATCCATTGCTTTGCCGTTTTTCAGCTCGCTTTCAGAAAAAGACATCGACCGCGTTTGCGATGCCGTGATCAGCGGTCTGGCCCTGCGCGAATAATGTGCCAGTAATGATTGCGAGCATGGCAACGCAGCGATGGCCACGTGCTGTGATACGCTTCACGACCTGCTGCCAATGATGCCTCCTCAAATGAGCGCCAAGGACACTCAAAACACAGATTCTGATGCACAGACGATCCCCGATGACAGCTGGGATCGATACTGGCGTTACGGGTTTTTGACGTCCTGCGCCGATGCCTTTGATAGCAATTACCAGGGCGAGCTACGCCGGACATGGGAGATATTTTTTTCGGGTTTGCCGCAAAGAGCCAGAATCCTCGATATTGGCACCGGCAACGGAGCCATTGCGGCTATTGCCAATGAAGTCTCCGCCACAAACCAGCGTGGATTCGAAATTCATGGCATCGATCGGGCGGAGATAGACCCCCAGGCAACCCTGAAAAGCGACGCATCGGTACTGGATGGAATCCATTTTCATTCGAGAACCGCAGCCGAGGACACTGGCTTTGACAGCGCCAGCATTGATGCAGTCACGGGGCAATTTGCCTTTGAATATACAGATGTAGACAAAACGATCGATGAATTGGCGCGCATTTTGAAACCGGGTGCGCAGGCCATGTTTATCATGCATCACGGTGACTCCATCGTTCTGAGCACGACCCGGGAAGAACTGCGCCTGGCGGCACTTTTGTTCTCCGGTGAGGACATTTTTGATGCAGCACTGGCATTATTGGAAAAACTTGGATCGGTGCCTGCAACCGAGCGGGCCGGGCTTGCAAGCGATAGCCAGGCCGAGGCGCTGCGTCACAATCTGAATCAGGCCGCAGCAGTTCTTACTACTGCGCTCAAATCTTCGCCGCATCCTGAAATACTGAAAACAGCCATGACATACGTCAGTCGGGCGTTCACCGATCTCGACAAAGACGGACTGGAAAAAGCGCTGGACCAGCTCCGGGAGCACAAACGGGAACTGCAAGCCAACGTCGGCCGCTTGCAGGATTTACAAAGAGCATCGGTCAGCGAGCAAAAATCGCGCGAAATTGCGCAAAAAATGCGCGAATCCGGGTTCGAGGCGGATTTTCCAGAAGCCCTTTTTCATGCCGAAAATCAACTGCTCGGCTGGCAACTCAGGGCAAAAAAATCGCCCTGATCACAAAAAACATCGTTCAAAACCCTCTCCAAATGCCCACATTGTGCCGTGGTTTTTTCGCCACACGGGCCCATGGCCGCCTCTGAACGGCGTTTCTGTTCCTTTTTCGCAACAGTGTGTTGTAAAGCCCACCAAAAAAACCACAAATCCATTGATGTTTTTTTGCGGCGCCGCAAAGATATACACCTAGACACAGTCTAAACCCTTTGCCACTAGGGCCTTTGCGCCATATTCGAGAATCACGCCACGACGCAGGGCAGCAATAAAAGATCATCGATCACCCGGTGTGTTTTTTACAACACCAGACTTTCAATCCGCGCATGCTGTGCTATGATCCTCGCAACTCCAGCCACCGATGTTGTTTTGTTGCATCTATGGCACGGAGTTTGAATTTGGTAACCCGGCCTGGCCGGCAATCCAATTTTTGACACCAACCTCTCCCAAGGAGGAGTAATAAATGAAAGAGCGAAACCCCATACGGGATGCGGTGCGTTATGCACTGACAGCCGGTGTGGCAGCATCTTTTGCCGGTGTAGCGCCTCAGGCGGTTGCACAGGATGATGATGTTGCAGAACAGGGTCTTATTACGGTAACCGGCTCGCGTATTCAGCGAGTGGATATCGAAGGCCCCTCACCGGTTTCAGTCATCGACCGCGAAGATTTAGAAGCCTCGGGTGAAATCTCGGTAGCAGAAGTGCTCCGGGGATCCTCGTTTAACCAGTTCGGTTCATTCCGTCAAAGCTCCGGTTCGTCCGCCCAGTCTCAGTCTACGATCAGTCTTCGTGGTCTGGGTGCTACGCGTACCCTGGTGCTGTTGGACGGTCGTCGCATCGCCGGTTCGCCGACCTTTGGCGCTGGCTCTGCCCAGAACCTGAACACCATTCCTATCGCTGCTGTTGAACGTATCGAAATCCTGCGCGATGGCGCATCTGCGATTTACGGTGCTGATGCAATCGGTGGTGTGGTAAACATTATTATGCGTCGCGACTATGAAGGCGTTCGCATCACAGCTAGCGTTGGCCGTCCGAGCCAGACCGGTGGTGATGAAGATGCCTATGGCGTAGTCGGTGGTATCTCAAGCGGCAAGGGTAACGTTACCTTCTCGCTGGATCACTCTGAGCAGGACATGATCTTCAACGGAGATCGTTCTTTCTCACGCACAGGTCTTTCGGCATTTGGATTCCCGGGCAGCTTTGCGTCTCTCGACTCAAATGCAGGGTCCCCCCCCTTATTTGCTGGAGCCACGATGGGTACCTTTGCCGATCCGCGTTGTCCGACGACGCTGGATACCGATCCGAACTTCCCGAACTCGCAGTACAACACCGGTTCCGGTCTGTGTAACTTCAACTACGCAGCCACATCGGCCAACGAAGCAAGTCTGACACGTGACAGCTTCTTTCTGAATGCGAACTACCAGGTCACCGAAGACATCAACTTCTTCGGCCGTGGCCAGTTCTCGCGTACTGAGTCGTTTGGTCGTTATGCACCGGCGCCGCAGGCTGGTGGTGCGCAGTTCCTGCCGACCATGAGTGCCGCGAACCCGAACAACCCGACACGTCCGGGTGCTTCGGTGATTCCGGCTGGTCACAATATCGTACCGTGTACCTTCCAGACCGATGGTGTTACGCCCTGTACTGACTATTCGCAGTACGACACACGCGGTCCATCAATTCCAGACACCTCACCAGGCGCGATGCCCGGCGACATGGTTCCGGGACCCGCTGATGGTATTGCTGACGTCGTTGCTCCGGGTGCATCCACCGGTTTTGATCTCTCCATCTTCTACCGTAACGTACCGGGTGGTTTCCGCG
>CBDUSC010000240.1:0-3730 GCA_965369735.1 uncultured bacterium | reverse complement strand
CGGGTCCAGAAGATCCGCCTTGATGGCGATGCCGCCCCTGACGACGATCATGCCGTCTTCGGCTTCCACCGCATCATTGAAAATCCCAATGGACTTGAGATACCGGACGTCGTTTGGCGTCAGGTTTTGCGAGACGCGTTTGCTGGCCACCAGCGCCGCCAGGATTCCAATGGTGTTGTCGCGCCGGATGGATCCCTGGTTCAGCAGCCCTTGTATGGTGAGATCGTCATAGACTTTGCGCTTGATGACCCCACAGCGATAAAGCTGCAAAAACCCGTCCACCAGCATTTCGGTAGCGCCAAACAATCCCTGATCGAAGGGTTCCAGACCCCCGACGCGCTCGATCAGGTCTGTATACCGCATATCCAGGTCTGCCTGCGATAAAAGATTTCGATAGTCATCGTTGATCTCATGCCGCAGCTTCAAGGCGTATGAGACGGCATCGCCCAGCGAACCAATGCCGATTTGCAGGGTACCGCCATCTTTGATCAGTGTGCTGCAGTTCAGACCGATCATGTAATCGACGTCATTGATCGATGGTCGAGGCGTACCGAACAGATGAAACTCTCCATCCGGTTTATCCACTACCGCATCGAAATAATCATCGGCCACCATGGCATCGTGATACATGAACGGCAGATTGCGATTGATTTCAGCAACGAGGATATTTTTTTGACCATCGGCGCGCCTGCGTTTCATTTTTGCTGCAAGCTCAAGTGTTACATCGGGGTTACAGCTCAGGCTGTAACGCGGCACACCATCGACTTCCTTGAAGGCCACCAGTTGCGCGAGCACATTGACGCCCCGATCGATCATGTCGCGCGCCACATGCGTGTAATTGCTGCTGATGTAGTCTTGCTGGGCGCGCGGGTTACCGAGTTGCGAACCCGGTGAGTAAAAGAACTCGATCACACGGATATTCTTTGGCAGCGTGTTTTTCCGCCGGTCCAGTGCATAGTCAAGATCGGGGTAGTCGCCGAGAATGCGATCCAGGAACGGATTCAGAAATCGTTTTTCCAGTTCGCTTTTTGCCTGTGGTCGCTCCAGGGTCAGCGCGGTAACAATGGTCAGCGACAGCTTTGGGTCATTTCTGACTCTTTCATACAGTGTGTTGACAAAGCGGTTGGGTTTGCCCAGGCCCAGCGGTATGGCCATGACCAGATGCGGGCCCACGGTATCGATCACCTGCTCGACGCAGGCGTCAAAGTAGCTGTGTATTAATGCTGGTGTGCCGCTCATACGAATGGATTGTCGCAAAAGGTATGATCATGGGCCATGAAAACCTTGCCTGACTATTTGCGCCCCGGTCTGGATATCGTATCCATCGGTATCAACCCGTCGCTGCCATCGGTGGAGCGGGGTTTTTATTTCGCAAACCCCAGGAACCGGTTTTGGCGTGCCCTGAACGCCTCCAGGCTGGTGGATATCCCGCTGGATCCTGGCATGGCGTCGCAACAGCAAATGATGAATGAATTCGGGATCGGGTTTACGGATCTGGTAAAGCGGCCAAGCGCCAACGCAAAGGAGCTCAAAGCAGCGGACTATCGGGAGTGGGCGCCGGTACTGCGCGGCAAGCTGCTGGAATATCAGCCGCGTATTGCCTGGTTCCAGGGCAAGCTGGCCTATGCTCACTACCTGCGCTACGCCGAAAACCTGAAACCGGATATTGGCTGGGGCCACCAGCCGCGCGATATTTCCGGCATGTTGTGCTTTGTGACGCCAAACCCCAGCCCGGCCAATGCCGCCTACTCGCTGGACGCGCTGATCGCCTGGTATGACCGCCTGGCAGCCATTCGAGATCAGTTGCGCGATGTGTCGCGAGCCTGAAACTCACGGCAAATCGTATGGTCTGCTAAAGTGGCGCGTCTTGACCCGGGGGATCATGTGACAAGAACAAGAAAAACATGTTTTACGGCTGTCATTGTGGCCCTGCTGGCGTTTTGTACCGGCGGTTCTGTGATCGCGGCCGAGACACGTCATTATGACGCCGTTGATTTTTTACCACCCGAGCAACCCTGGGATGGCAAAAGCCGTGAACTGATGGTTGCTGATGACCATCCATGGATCACGCCCAGCGAACAAAGTGGTCTCACCCGAACACCGCGCTATGATGAAACGACTGCCTGGCTGAAAAAACTGGTTGCTGCCGCGCCCGAGCTGGAGATGATATCCATTGGTCGCAGCGACGAAGGTCGTGATATCTGGATGATCATCGCCAGTTCGGACAAGACTTTTACGCCGGAGACGATCCACACGCACGACAAACCGCTGATGCTTGCGCAGTCAGGGATACACTCCGGCGAGATCGATGGCAAGGATGCCGGGTTGATGCTGCTGCGTGATATGACGGTTCGTGGAACCCGGCGCGATCTGCTCGAGCAGGTCAATTTGCTGTTTATCCCGATACTCAGTGTCGATGGCCACGAACGGTTTTCAAAATACAGTCGTATCAATCAGCGCGGACCGGTAGAAATGGGCTGGCGCAGCAATGCACGAAATCTGAACCTGAACCGCGACTACACCAAGCTGGAAACAAATGGCGTCAAAGCGGTTGTCGGGGTGATCAATCAGTGGGTGCCGGATCTGTATGTTGATCTGCATGTCACCGATGGCGTGGATTACCAGTACGACATTACATGGGGCCTGCCGCAGATCTATGGCTGGTCACCCGAAATCAGCCGTTGGGCCTACCAACGGTTCCAGCCGGCAATCAACCAGGAGCTGACCGACTGGGGCCATACGCCGGGTCCGTTTGTCTGGGCTGTGAACGGCAAAGATCTCAGTGACGGCAACCTGGTATGGATGGGCAGCCCGCGGTTCTCGGATTCATATGGCAGCGCCAGGCATCTGCCGACGATTCTGGTTGAGAACCACTCGCTGAAATCCTACGACCGGCGGGTGCTGGGTACCTACATCTTCCTCAAAGCGGCCATGGAACTGTTGGCCGCCGACATCGATGCCTTGCGAGCTGCTGTGGCACAGGACAAAGAGCGCTTGCCGGACACTTTGACAGTGAAGTGGAGCAAGGAAGACCGGGTAACAACTGAAACGCATGAGTTCAAGGGCATCAAGCCTGAAAACTACAAAAGCGATATCAGCGGCGGCGAGGTTGTGCGCTGGACAGCCGAGACGGATAACACACCCGTTGATTTTCATTACCATTCCAAAGCAGAGATTCAGATCCGGCGACCACGTTATTACTACATACCATCCGCCTGGGGGCATATCGCAGACAAACTGATACGGCATGGAATCGTAGTGGAGAAGTTCAAGGAGAACACCACGCTGCGTGTCGAGCGCTACCACACACCGGATGCGGGCTTTGATCAGGGCGATGACGGCGCGTTCGATCAATCCTCCGCGATTTATGAAGGTCGCGTACGCATAAAGCCGGGGCATATTGAAATTGAACAAACAAGCGTCAGGTTTCGTACCGGTTCATATCGCGTCAGCACCCACCAGCCGCTGGGTGACCTGGCGATGCTGTTGATGGAACCGACGTCGCCGGATTCATTTTTCCAGTGGGGTTATTTCCTCGAGACGCTGACCGAGACCGAGTACAACGAAGACTATGTCATGGAACCCATGGCCCGGCAGATGCTGGAGGATGACCCGGAGTTGAAACGGGCGTTTGAACAAAAACTCGCGAATGATCCGCAATTCGCAGCCGACCCCAAAAAACGTCTCAAATGGTTTTATCAGCAAACACCTTATTATGATCAGGCGTATC
>CBDUSC010000239.1:0-3733 GCA_965369735.1 uncultured bacterium | reverse complement strand
GAACTGCGCAGCAATACATACCCAGCCACGCGAATACCCCGATACCGGGCCAGTTTCCAAGGGTGAGATTCACATTGACGCGACCAATCGCATCGAAGCACTACTATGGAAACTTCGGATCCGATTGCTGTTTATCGGCGCCGCTATTACGGCCCGTTAATGAATCACCCGCGACTCACCGCGCCAGCGATCATCCGAACCGGGTTTCAGTGTGCCATTGTCATTCCATATAACCTGCACATCGCCATATTCATAAGCATGCGGGACGACGTCATAACCACGCGAATTGAGCGCCTCAATTACAGCCGTATCCAGCGGGCGTCGCGGCGTGTAGGTAATTTTATCCGGTGGCAGCAACTGGTGGTGAAACCGGGCTGCGCTGGCAGCCTCCTCCGGTGTCAATCCAAAATCCAGGATATTGTTGATGACCTGGAATACGGTTGTGAATATCGTCGAACCACCCGGCGTGCCCAGCACCATGCTGACTTCGCCATCTTTTAGCAATATTGTTGGTGACATCGATGACAGCATGCGTTTACCCGGTTCGATTGCATTGGCCGATTTGCCGACCACACCATAATAATTTGGCACGCCAGGCCTGGCGCTGAAGTCATCCATTTGATTGTTGAGCAGAAAACCCGCGCCCACCACAACCACACCGCTACCAAACCAGGTGTTGAGCGTATAGGTATTGGATACCGCATTACCCCATTGATCGATGATCGAAAAATGTGTCGTCGCGTTGCCCTCGAGACCGGGCCGTACCGCATCGAGTTGAGAAATGTTTAGCGGGTCAACTTCCGCCGCGCGCGACCTGATGTATGTGTCATCGATCAGCTTGTCCATCGGCGCATCGATAAAATCGGGATCCCCCAGGTACTCTGCACGATCAGCGAAAACGCGTTTTTCCATCTCTGCGATCAGGTGTATGTATTGCGGTGAGTTGCGCTTGAGACCGGCAAACTGTGTTGCAAGAGCCTGCTTCATCTTCAACAACTGGATAACGGCAAAACCGCCGGAGCTGGGTAGTGGCGCAGACAGGATTTCATATTCGCGCCAGTCAGCACGCAACGGTTCGCGCCAGACCGGATGGTAGGTCTCAAGATCATCGCGGGTGATGATGCCGCCACCGTGCTGCATCTCGGCTACGATCAGCTTTGCTGTTTCGCCTATATAAAAACCATCGCGGCCATGTTCGGCGATACGCCTCAGAGTTGCAGCAAGCTCCGGCTGTCTGAACAGCTCTCCGGCTTTGACCGCACCCCAGTACTCGGCAAAATTCGGGATGGCATCGTAATTGCTGATTTCCTTCTGTATGTTCTCCGGCATGATCGGGTGAATCACAAAGCCATCTTCGGCAAGCGCAATGGCTGGTGCGATCAGCAACTCCCAGCCAATACTGCCAAAACGCTCATGCGCAGCCCACATGCCGGCAACAGTGCCCGGTACAGCAATCGCCCTGTGGCCATACAGACTGAGGTTTTTAATCACCTCGCCATGCTCATCGAGATACATATCCCGATCCGCGGCAGCCGGAGCGGTTTCACGATAGTCCAGAAATGATGCTTCACCGTTCATATAAACAAGCATGAAGCCGCCGCCACCAATGTTGCCGGCCTCCGGAAAAGAAACCGCAGCCGAGAATGCTGCTGCAATCGCTGCATCGACAGCATTTCCACCATTTCGCAGAACGGCTTCAGCGACATTGGCTCCATGCACATCCGGCATGGCTACCGCGGCAACACCCGATGCCGGGGGTGTATCTGCGACCACCGGGGCAGTTGTATTGTCTTGTGGTGAACAAGCTGTCGCAAAACCAGCGAAAAATAAACAGATGAGAAAAAGTCGCAAATTCATGGGCCAGATTGTAACCCCATTGCAAGTTTGCATACGCTTGTTAATAGGCTAACCTCAGACCGGGGAGTAGATTGTTAATGCGCTTTTACCTTAGCGAGGGGCGATATGAATAAGCCAGCCACATTTGCTTTCTTATTGAACGCAGTTTTTCTTTTTTTCACAACATCGTCGGTCGCACAAGAGGTCTACGTCCCACCGGATCTGGAGCCTTGGCGCGACTGGGTGCTCTATGACCAGGAGCATCTTTCATGTCCGTTTTTCAACGCGAGCCAGTATGGCAACATAGCCAATCACAGATGCGCCTGGCCCGGTGCGCTGCTGTTGTCGCTGGATCAAAAAAGCGGCACCTTTGGCCAGGTATGGCGTGTATACCAGGACAGCTGGGTATTGCTACCCGGCAACAACAAACACTGGCCGCTGGATGTAAAAGTCGACGGTAACGCCATCGACGTTGCCAACAGGCAAAACGCACCGGCAATTTTTCTGAAGCCCGGCACGCATCGCGTCAGCGGGCGATT
Organism: uncultured bacterium; assembly: GCA_965369735.1. Taxonomy (GTDB): domain Bacteria; phylum Pseudomonadota; class Gammaproteobacteria; order Steroidobacterales; family CBDUSC01; genus CBDUSC01. The sequence goes on along the minus strand of CBDUSC010000239.1, from coordinate 1,358 downwards.
CGAATGGATTACCCGACCCGGTTTGCTCCCTGTACCGGCAATGACCGCATTGCTGAACCTGACACTGGACGGCAATGAAATTCCCATCCCTGACTGGCGTGGCAACGGCGTATGGCTGGGCGATCGGGATCGTGTAGTAGAAGAACAGGAACGCATCGCTGTGGTCGTGTATCGCGCGATATCCGATGGCGTACCGATCACGGTCGATACGCGCATTGAAATCGAGGTTTCCGGTCCAAGCCGGGAAGAAGTCATCGGTGTCGCCCTGCTCGACGATTTTGTCCCGTTGGCAATTCAAAGTGCGTTACCGGCGCGCCTGGAATCCGATGGCCGGCTTCGTGTGCAGCTCAGGCCCGGCAGGTGGGTAATATCTTTGACAGCACGAGCATCCGAACCTGGCGACACCATTGCCATGCAGACACCTTCTGCGCCATGGCCGGATGAGGAAATCTGGAGTTACAAAGCAGACAACCGTCTGCGGGTCACGGCACCCGATGGCTCATCACCGGTGGATCCCGACCAGGCAGGCGTGCCGGATGGCTGGAATCGACTGCCGGCGTTTCGCATGAATCCAGGCGAGGCGTTGACCATTATCGAACGCCAGCGTGGACTGACCGATAAGGATGCGAATCGCCTGAGCCTGAACCGTCTTTTGTGGATGGATTTTGACGGATCGGGTTTGACCGCAGTCGATATGCTGAGCGGCAAAATGCGCCGCGACTGGCGCCTCGATATGCATTTGCCTTTTACATTGAACAACGCAACGAGCAATAACCAGAGCGAATCCTATCTGGTCACCGATGGCAGCGAAGAAGGCAGCACCGGTATCGAGATTCGCACGCCCAATGTCAATCTGGTGACCCAAAGCCGGGTTGAGAATAGCGGCAAATTCCCGGTCACAGGCTGGAGCGAGAATTTTGAAAGCGTCAAGGCGACGGTGTTTTTGCCACCCGGTGTACGTCTGCTTGCGGCACCAGGTTCCGACCGGGCCATCGGCGCCTGGGCAAGCCAGTGGCGGCTGCTCGATTTTTTCCTGGTTTTGATTATCGCAGTGGCGGCGGGGCGGTTGGTCAACCCGGTGTTTGGCGTGATCACGCTGGCCATGCTGGTTTTTACCTATCACGAACCCTATGCGCCAGCCTGGTCATGGCTGAACCTTTTGGTTGCGATTGCGCGTGCATCGGTTGCGCCCGAGGGAAGATTGCGCAAATTTACCCGGCGATACCTAAGTGCAAGCATCGCGATCATGGTGATTATTGCAGTGCCTTTTGTTGCCAACCAGGCACGGCTTGCGATGTTCCCGCAGCTCGAAAATATCCAACTGGCAAGCAGCCGATACGATTCACCCTTTGATCAGG
>CBDUSC010000238.1:0-3768 GCA_965369735.1 uncultured bacterium | reverse complement strand
GACGTGATCGCAGACAATTTTCTGCAGCAGATCCTGATGCAACCTGAGGCCTATGACGTTATCGCAACGCTCAACCTCAATGGCGACTATATATCGGATGCGCTGGCTGCACAGGTAGGTGGTATCGGTATCGCACCGGGCGGCAATATTGGTGACGGTGTCGCAATATTTGAAGCCACGCACGGCACCGCACCGGGCTTTGCCGGCAAAGACAGGGTCAACCCCGGTTCGCTGATATTGTCCGCCGAGATGATGCTGCGCTACATCGGCTGGACGGAAGCTGCCGATCTGATTATCCATGGCATGAGCAACACCATTGCCAACCAGGAACTTACCTTTGACCTTGCGCGCTTGCGCGAAGCCATCAAGCATCCGAAACCGAAGACTACGGGCACACCAGAAGCTGTCGCTGAGTACATGGAGGAACTGGTGCCGGGCGCAAAGCTGGTAGGGACCACCGAGTTTGGTGATGCCATAATCCGGCACATGGACGACTGAGGGGCCGAATAAAACAGAAAATCCCCGGAAATTGCCAGATTCACATCTGTCGCTGACGAGACCGCTGCGACATGCTGTTTGCATGCCGATGCCCACGCCCATTCGAATCGTAGTTGCTGTACCTGACCGCTTGCATCGGCAGGCATTGCACTGCCTGCTGGATATCAACAGGTTTTTGACCGTCGCCGCGGTCGCCGGCAACCAGGATGATGTCACCAGGACCGTGGAAGATACGCGCCCCGATGTATTGGTCATCGACGACCGCCTTGCCGGGTGCGGCATCATCCCGCGCATACGCCAGCTGGTGTCCCGTGGATTCGTAAAAATCGTATGCCTGACCTCAACGATCAAACCGGATTACATCCGGCAGCTGATGTCCATGGGCGTTGGCGCCTGTGTCAGCCGCAGGGCAGATGCCAGCGCGCTATACACCGCGATATTAAGAGTCCAAAGAGGCGAAACATACGTATCTGCCGATCCCGGGCATTCATTGCCGTTCAACAATCATCAGCGGCGGTTCAACAGCGCTGGTGGGCCATCGGCCAGGCCGGTAAACTAGGACAGTAATTTTTCATTGAAATATTATATTTTTCTATAAAAAACCGCGTCTTAGTTACTATTTTTAACCTGGATTATCATACGTGAGCTGTGACCACGGCGGTGAATACCCGCGGTTCGACATCAAATGCAGCCTGTGCCCACGTCTCGCCGGGTTTTTGAGCGATGTAAGAACCCGGTATCCCGACTATCACGCACGCCCGGTGCCGGCATTTGGTGATACTACTGCACGTATGCTGATCGTCGGCCTTGCGCCCGGAATGCATGGAGCAAACGCCAGTGGCAGACCCTTCACGGGGGATTACGCCGGCATCCTCCTGTATAAAACCCTTTACGATCTGGGTCTGGCAAGCCAACCGAATGCCACCGCAGTGGATGATGGTCTGGAACTAAAGCACTGCCGAATCACCAACGCAGTCAAGTGCCTGCCACCACAGAACAAACCCATCGGCAGCGAAATATCGACCTGCAACCGTTATCTTGCCGGCGAATTGCAGGACCTGCCCACGGGCGGTGTGTTCTTCGCGCTTGGGGGCATTGCCCACAAAGCCATCGTTCGTGCACTGGGGCTGCGGCAAAAAGACTACGTGTTTGGGCATGCCGCTGAGCATCAGCTTCCGGATGGCCGGGTTTTGCTCGACTCATATCATTGCAGCCGGTACAACACCAATACCAGGCGACTGACAGAAGAAATGTTTGTGTCGGTCGTGCATCGAGCCAGAGAACTGATGAACACACATGCCAGGCTTTGATGCAAAAGAGTTGCTTGCAAACCTGACTCAGCGCCCTGGCGTATACCGGATGATGGGTGCCGATGACGAAGTGCTATATGTCGGCAAGGCCAGGAATCTCAAAAACCGCGTAAGCAGCTACTTTCGTGGCCGCGCTCACTCTGCAAAAACCATGCGCATGCTGAAACAGATTGCAGATGTGGAAATCACGGTGACCAATACCGAAACCGAAGCGCTGCTGCTCGAGTACAACCTGATCAAAAAGTTTCAGCCACGATTCAACGTGCTGCTGCGGGATGACAAAAGCTTTCCTTATATATATGTCACTACCGATCAGGAGTTTTCCCGCCTGACCTTTTATCGTGGCTCCAGGAAAGGGAAAGGCAGGTATTTCGGGCCGTACCCAAGCACTCATGCGGTCCGCGACACCCTGAGTTATCTGCAAAAGCTATTCAAACTGCGCCAGTGCGAAGACACTTTTTTTCGCAATCGCTCGCGACCCTGTCTGCAGTACCAGATCAAACGCTGCTCAGCTCCCTGCGTTGGCCTGATCGACGCCGAAAAATACAAACGTGATGTCGATGATGCAATTTTGTTCCTTGATGGGCGCAGCCATGACGTCATCGACGGTCTGGCCAGGCGCATGGAGACTGCATCCGAGACAAAAGACTATGAACAGGCTGCCCACTATCGTGACCAGATAACCAGTCTCAAAACCGTTCAGGAGAAGCAGTTTGTGGTCGGCCAGCAGCGAGGAGATTTCGATATCGTTGCGATGGCAGAGAAAAAGGGCACCTATTGCATTGCTGTAATGTATATCCGATCCGGTCGCAACCTGGGCAGCAGGGTCTATTTTCCAAAAGCAGCGAGCGGCGCCGAGCACGAGGAAGTCATGTCGGCATTTTTGGCCCAGTATTACCTTGCCCGCGAAGCGCCACCGGAAGTACTGATCAGTCACGATGCAGGCAATTATGAGTTGCTCGAACGTACGCTGGGCGAGCGGGCAAAACGCAAGGTTCGCATCAAACCGAATTTTCGCGGTCAGCGCGCCAAATGGATGGATATGGCGCTGACCAACGCGCGCCACGCACTGGCCCGACGCCTGGTCAGTAACTCAACGATTGCCAGGCAACAGGAAGATCTGCGCGATGTCCTGAAACTCGATGAGATTCCACAGCGCATAGAGTGTTTTGATATCAGCCACACGGGTGGTGAATCAACCGTTGCATCCTGCGTGGTTTTTGGCCCGGATGGACCAATAAAAAGCGACTATCGACGGTTCAATATCAAGGGCGTAGCCGGTGGCGACGACTACGGAGCCATGCGACAGGCAATATCACGGCGCTATACACGGGTTAAAAAGGGCGAAGCCCCGGAACCGGATATATTGCTCATCGATGGTGGCAAGGGACAGGTCAGCGCCACGACCAGCGTGCTCGAGGAATTGCAATTCGACGATTTGTTGATCGTCGGTGTTGCCAAGGGACCGGCGCGTCGGCCGGGGCATGAAAAACTCATCTTGTCGGGGAAAAAACGCCCGATTATACTGCCACCAGAGTCGCAGGCATTACACCTGATACAGCAGGTACGCGATGAAGCACATCGTTTTGCAATCACCGGTCACAGGGCCCGCCGCGAAAAAAAGCGCAGGAGTTCGGTACTCGAATCGATACCTGGACTGGGTCCCAAACGACGAAGAGAATTGCTGCGGCAATTCGGTGGTTTACAGGCGATAAAACGGGCGGGGATAGATGATCTGATGACGGTGCCTGGTATCAGCCATCGTCTTGCTGAGTTGATATATGAGTCGTTTCATACCAGGGAGTAGGCAAGCATCGTGAAACTCAATTTGCCCAACGCGTTGACGGGCATACGCATTGCCCTTATTCCTGCATTTGTGATTGTCTACTATCTGCCCGGTGACTGGGCGCGGCCAATGGCCTGTTACATTTTTACGGCAGCCGCGCTGACCGACTGGATG
>CBDUSC010000237.1:0-3773 GCA_965369735.1 uncultured bacterium | reverse complement strand
TTCCGTTGTGCGGGATTTGCCAGGCAGGACCGTACGAAAAACCAGAAACGCCGCAACAGCCAAAACAGCACCGACGCTGCTCAAATACAGGTAAAACAGCCATCGCGGACCCTCCTGCAACCGATCCCAAACCGAAAAGGCTGACTCGGAGAGATACAGGATGGCCGCAATGATCAATAACGCCAGCAGCGTGATGGCCAGCGAGATCAGGACGCGTACCGGTTTTTCTACCCCCATGGGTATATTAAATCAGCTTTTGGCCCCCCAGCCCTACTAATCGCCCTGGCGATCCAGGAGGGCTTCGATCTCGTCCATGATGCTGTTCATACGCGCAATCGTTGCTTCATAGGGCGCCGCGGTGGCCATATCCACACCGGCACGCTTCAGCAACTCGTATGGATAATCCGATCCGCCAGCTTTCAGCAATCCCAGATACTGATCGCGCGCGCCCTTTTTTCCCGCAATCACATCGGTAGCCAAAAGCGATCCTGCAGCGATCGATGTGGCGTACTGGTACACATAAAAGTTGAGATAAAAATGCGGTATGTAAGCCCACTCTACGGTGTAAAGATCATCGATGGTCATGATGCCCTGGTCGTGGCCATGATACTTGCGCAGCAGATCACCATAGATTTTTGTAAAGGTCGCGCCCGTCAACGGCTGACCGGCTTCGGCCGCTTCGTGTATTGCGAGTTCGAACTCGGCAAACATCGCCTGGCGGAAAAAAGTACCTCTGAGGCTTTCCAGGGCGTTGCCAAGATAATAAAGACGTTCCTGATCATTTTCGGCAATAGACAGCATGTGCTCGAGCAACAACGCTTCATTGAAGGTGGACGCTATTTCGGCTGTGAATGTCGCGTACCCGTAGGTCGAAAACGGCTGTGCCCTGGCCGCCAGGTAGGAGTGCATCGCATGGCCCCACTCATGGGCCAGCGTCGATACTGACGAGTAGTCATCCGTATAGTTCATCAATACATAAGGATGCGCGTCAAAGGCGAAGCCGTTCATATAGGCACCGGATCGTTTGCCCTCACGCGGGTAGGCATCCATCCAGCGCTCATCGAACCCCTTGCGTATGGCGGAAACATATTCCTCACCCAATGGTGCCACTGCTGCCAGTGTCAGTTCCTTGCCAACCTCCAGGGAAAAATCCTTGTCCAGTTCAACAAGATCCGGATAAATATCATAGTAACGAAGATCATCGATACCCAGCATGCGGCCACGCAGCTGGAAATATCGATGCAAGGTGCCCAGGTTTTCATTGACCGACGTCAAAAGCGCGCGATAAACATCATCCGGTATATTGGGTCCGCTGATCGCTGACGCCAGAGAGCTTTCGTAGCTGCGCACATCGGCGGTGAAGGTGTTGACGTTGACCATGGAGCTCAGGTTTGTGCCCAGTGTGCCGTCGAAATCACTCCAGGTGTTCCAGAAGGTATCGAATACCAGCTTGCGATCATCGCGATTGCTGGAACCACGATAGCGGCCGTACGCAGACTGGTCCAGACGTACTTCGGTGCCATCCGATAATGTCACCGTAGACCAGGGCATCTCGGCATTTGAAAAAGTGCGATATACATTGAATGGTCCGGTTGTCACCAGGCTTGCAGCAGCGATGACGCTTTCACCCTCATCGCCCAGTGTATGTTCTCCCTGGCGCAAGGTGTTCTCTATGAAAAAGCGGTAATCCGCCATGGCTTTTTTGTTTGCGTATTTGTTCAGCTTTTTTTCGCCGACAGCAATCAATTCAGGTGCCTGATAAGCCGTCGCCTGGGTATATTTGGCGAACAACTGCTGGGCTACCTGGCGACGCGCCTGCCATTCCTCGTTTCGGGTATCGGCATCGGAGCCCATTGAGGCATACACAAACCAGCTCGCAAGATCCTTCAGGGTGTCGTAGGTCTGATTCATGCAACCTGCCAGGACCTTCGCGCTGTCGCCCAGATTGCCTTTGCAATCACTCAGCGCTGCAACGCGGGGTTCAAGCTCGGCTTTTTCCGCTTCCCAGGCATCGGTCGATGGGAATATGTCAGCCAGGTTCCAGGTGTCTTCCACGGATTCGGCCTGGGCGGCAAGCCCGGCCACGGTCATAAATGCCGCCGCAATGCCGGCGATTGTCATTTGGCGAAACATGGGTACGCGTCTCCTCGAGAGAAATCAGGTGCCGTAGCTTACCTGTATTGATCGTGGTGATGAACTGCAAATTCGCGGGCAATCAGTGAAATAACGGTCAAATGACTGGCAGAAGCGTCGAATCGATGTGTGGGTGTGTGCTACAAGACCCGTTGCCTGCCGGCCAGTGCAACCACCATCGCAACCGCGAACGGCAACAGACGCTCAGCAATATCGCCCGGCGTGTCCGGGAGGCTGTACAGCAATACAGTCAAACCAAAACCTGTCAGCAACGCTGCCAGGATGAATTTCTCCCGAACCCGGATATTCAGGACACGGAGAATCACCAATGGGCCAAACGCCGAGCCAACTGCATGCCAGGCAAACAAAACCCTGCGAAAAATCGTGTCCGGTGCAAATATGGCGAGGGCCATCGCAAGTAAACTGAGGCTCACAACCACCCATCGAGTCATCGCCAGCGTTTCATCCTGGCGCACCTTCTTTATACGCCAGTCATAGGCAACCGATGATGCAGCTACCAGCAACTGGCTGTCTGCTGTTGACATGATGGCCGACAAAACCGCAGCGATGGTTATGCCGGCGATGACCGGCGGCAGCAAGGAGTCTGCGGCATGGAACAGTACCTGTTCGCCGACGGCCATGTCTGCATACAACGCCCTGGCGCACCAGCCGAGAACCAGCATCCCCGAATAAACGATGACTGCCCAACTCAGCGCAATGTGCCGCGCCTGCCGTAACGCGGTTGCGTCCCTGATCGCCATGTAGCGGTTCAACACATGTGGCTGGCCGGGGTAACCTGCGCCGATGCCCAGCGTTCCAATAATAAATCCCAGCGCAACAATACCGCTGCGCGGACCGTCAAAGCTCATCAGATCGGGCAAACCCTGGCTTTGCAGCCCCGCATGCATGCCATCCCAGCCACCGACCGCAAACAATGCCGCCACAGGCAAAATGACGGCAGCGGCCGCCATCAACAAACCTTGCAAGGTATCGGTAACACTGACCGCCCAAAAACCACCCAGCAGCGTATAGAGCATGATGATGCCACCACCGATCAAAATGCTGCTGTTGATTCCCAGCTCAAATGTGCTGGCAAACGCGTTCCCCGCAGCCTGGAACTGTGAAGCCACATAGAACATGAATGAAAACAAAATGATCACCGCGCAGACACGCATATTGGTCTGGAACAGCGCATGTTGTGGATTTCCCGATATGACTTCGCTGACCGTCAGTTGTCCGCCATCGCGGGTGAGACGCATCAGGCGCGGTCCAATGAAATACCAGTTGATCAGGAAACCCGATATCGTTGCCGGAAAAAGCCACGCAGCCGAATAGCCCCACGCAAATGCCGCACCACTGACGCCCAGCAAAGTCCAGGCTGACGATGAACTCGCCGATGCGCTGATCGCCGCGACCAGTGGGCCAAGACCGCGGCCACCAAGAAAAAAATCAGACTCGCTTTTTGTACGCTTGCTCGCCCACAGCCCAATAAGGATCAACGTGAACTTGTACGCGACCAGCGTCAACAGTATTACAAGAGACTTGTCCATACGCTGTAGTATTAAGAACGCATGTGCCGAACAAAAGCAAATCGATGAACGGCTGGAATTTCTGGATCGATCGTGGCGGGACGTTTACGG
>CBDUSC010000236.1:0-3802 GCA_965369735.1 uncultured bacterium | reverse complement strand
TAACAATCCATCTCCGTAACAATCCATCTCCGTAACAACCCGGCTAAATCAGAAAGCCGCGGTAAACATCAGCCAGACTTTGTCTGTGTCAGTTGCAAAGTTATCTGCATCGTATGCTGCGTACTTGAGCATACCGCTATAACGTTTTCCGAATTTTTTCGATACCACAAAATCCAGCTCATCGCCGTAGTCACCACTACCCGTCTCGGGTTCGAACTGGTGAAATACAAGGCCCCATTTTGCGGTCCATAACTCCGCGCCCAGGCTGATATAGGTATCCTCTATGCCACCGGTCGGTGTGGTCAGGAACTTGTCGGCCCAACCCTGGAATTTGTGCCCTGTCGCCAACGGTGTCTGGAACGCTTCACCCGGGGTACTGGAGCCATCAAGAACCTCCAAACCTACTAACGCGGTGAATTTGTCATACTTGATGCCGCCCTCCAGCAGCATGTAATCGGCATCATAGCTATTGGGATTGTCGCCAGCGTCTTCCTGGCTGGCAAACTCGCCTGCGTAGGTCACTGTCCACTCGTCGTTGATCGGCGCCTGACCCGTAAGGCGTATGCCATAGGTATCACTTGACGACGAATCGGCGTTGTCGAAGTCAAACAGATACACATAGCCGCTGATCTTTAACCAGTCGATTCCGGAATAACTGGCATTGACAATATGCGATTCGCTATCGAAATCCTTTGTAGGCGTACCACTGTCGGGGCCCCAAATCCTGTTTACATTGTAAATATAGGCATAGTCCAGCGTGACATCCGTGAATGAGGTGTTGCCTGCAGAAACGGTGTCATAGGTTTGCTCGTTCTGGCGCCAGCCGACGCCACCGACAAACCGTTGATTGTCACGATTGATCCGCTGCCGCCCGTATCTGAGATTGGTTTTGTCCAGACCCGAGTAATCGACAAAAGCCTGGTTGACATCAGTGCCATCCGGATCGGCAACGACCGGCCGGCTGGTGTTCCCGTTTCGGCTGTTGTTGAAACTGTCGTTGCCAATATATGAAACGTTGTCGACTTCGAACAAAAAGCCAATATCATAGAAATCTGCTGTTTTGAGGTTCAGCCGGGTCCGCAGGGTAGATGCGTGCGCATCATTGCTGAAGCCATCCTGATCCACGTTTTCAAACCGATAACGAAAACTCAGACCGACCTTGCCCTTGGTGACCATCTCCTCGATGGAATCCGCTTCCTCGGCAAAACCGGAAAACGGGGTCAGTGCCAGCGTACAAAATGCGGCGATGAGCATAAAAAATCTTCTATACACAATAGTCTCCTGAAGGGCTGTAGTATCCCTGTCTAATGCAACTATGACTATTTTATGCGCCCTCAGTTTGGCGTCATTGACACAGATCAATGCGCGAAAAACGCTCATCCGCGAGCATATCGGCAGAGTCTGGGGGTTCGGGTTCATGGTGAGTTTGGGCCCGGAAAATGGAGGCTTTGCATGTCATCGAACACAGCACTATCTGCGCTATTGACCAGCTGGCTGGCCGTTTTGGCCCTGGCCGCACCGGTCTATGCCCAGGTATCGGATGAGGCGCCTGACGACGGCGTCTCCGATGACGGCGAGGTGCTCGAGCTGGACCAGATCTCTGTCATCGCCAATAAATCGGCCCGACCGCTCAGAGACGTAGTTGGCACGGTCACCGTCATATCCCGGGACCGGATGGACAAGAAAATGATGCGCAGCGTGGCAGACCTGGTGCGCTATGAACCCGATATATCCACCGCATATGACTCCAGCAGGTTCGGCCTGAACGGATTCAACATCCGCGGCGTGGATGGCAACCGGGTCGCGACCGAACTGGATGGCGTGCCCATCGCGGATGGCTTCTCTATTGGCAGCTTTTCAAATGCTACCCGCAATTATGTCGACCCCGAGGTGCTGAAGCGCGTTGAAATCCTGCGCGGACCGGCATCGACGCTGTATGGCAGTGATGCCATCGGTGGCGTCGTAACCTTTACCACAAAAGACCCCAACGATTACCTGCTGGATCAGGACGATTTCCATTTTGGTCTCAAAACCGGTTATAGCGGTGCGGATAACGGCGCCATGGTGACAACGACAATCGCAGGTGCCGGAGAAAATGTCAGCTCCTTGCTCGTCTGGTCGCGGCGCGAGGCTCATGAGCAAAAAAACAACTCGGGGAGCCAGTTTGATGCGAACCCGCAGGATGTCAGTGATGAAAATATCCTGGCGAAACTGCTTTTTTCCACGGCGGCGGACAACGTTATCCGACTGACCGCAGATTATTCATCCAATACCGTGAAAACCGATGTCAATTCCCTTGCCCCGGGTCCCGGCAGGTTCGCGAGCAATACACTGCTAAAGGGTGACGATAGTCTTGATCGTCTGCGTCTGAGCGTGGACTACGAGTTTGCCAGCAACCTGGCCTGGCTGGATGGCGGAATCCTGCGAATTTATTCTCAGGACTCTGAAATCGATCAGAAAACCATAGAAGAACGTGCCGCCAGCGCGCGTGCCCCCTCACCGACTCGCCGCAACCGCAGATTCAAATACGATACAGACCTCATCGGTGGCGAAGCGACGCTCGAAAAAGCGATATATGCGGAATCGGCAACGCACCGGTTCGTTTTTGGCGGCGAAACCACCATCTCGGATATCACCGAGATACGCCATGGCCTGATGACCAATCTCGATGACGGGTCGACGACAAATATCATCATCGGCGAGGAATTTCCGGTCCGTGATTTTCCTGATTCCCAAACGATCGAGTTTGGCATGTATTTCCAGGACGAAATTTCCTTTGCGAACAACCGGTTTACGCTGATCCCCGGGATTCGTTATGAATACTACGACATGGATCCCGATGACGATGCCATTTTCCGCGAGGATAACCCGGACACCATGGTTTATGGTCTGAGTGAAGACAACTGGTCGCCAAAGCTGGGCGTCCTGTTTAACGCCAGCGACAACCTCAGCCTGTTTGCACAATATGCACGCGGTTTTCGCTCACCGCCATTCGATGATGTCAACATTGGTTTTACGATTCCGGCATTCGGTTTCGAGGCCATACCGAACCCCGATCTGCGACCGGAAACCAGCGATGGTATAGAACTGGGTACGCGGTACAACGGCGACTACAGCTTTTTCAGCGCATCAGCGTGGTACAACGACTACGAAGATCTGATCGAATCGCGGGTCAACCTTGGAGTGGACCCCGATACCGGCTTGCTGACTTTTCAGTCTTTGAACCGTGCCGAGGCTTCAATATATGGCGCCGATCTGCGATACCGTGTCGATCTTGCGGGGCTGAGCCCGATGCTCGATGGATTCACAATGCGCGCCAATCTTGCCTGGGCAAGGGGCGATGACGATGATCGCGACGAACCACTGAACACCGTAGACCCGGCAAAAGCAGTACTCGGTCTTGACTACGACCACAGCAATGGTGGCTGGGGTGCGAGCCTCATGCTTACCGGTGTCGCATCAAAAGACAGGGTCGATGACAGCATGGGTCCGGTATTCGAGCCGGATGGTTATGGAGTCGTCGATGTGTTCGGATTTTTGCGGCTTGGCGAGCGCAGTCGACTGAACTGGGGTGTGTTCAATCTGAGCGACAAAAAATACTGGGTGTGGTCCGATGTGCGCAGCATGCCGGCTGGCGATCCTCTGCTGCCATACCACACGCGTCCGGGCCGCAACGTGTCGGTCAGCCTGTCTTTCAATCTGTAACGGCCGGCCCGACCAGGGCGCGCCGCCGACTGAAACCGCCCACTGGCACAGCAATGATCTGAAGGTTATTCTGGCTATACATATGCGAACGCTTTTT
>CBDUSC010000235.1:0-3813 GCA_965369735.1 uncultured bacterium | reverse complement strand
GTACAGCGCAATGACCTGATTCTCGGTGCGGTTGGGCCGTTGCAATTCGATGTCGTCGCGTATCGCCTGAAACACGAATACGGTGTGGATTGCAGTTTCGATAACGTGAATGTCGCGACTGCCCGCTGGATACGATGCGATGACGAGAAAACACTTGAAAAGCTGCGCAACAAGTCAGCGGATAACCTGGCCATCGATCACAGCGGTGCGCTGGTATACATTGCACCATCGATGGTAAATCTGAGCCTCGCCGTGGAACGATGGCCCGATATCGAGTTCCTGAATACCCGCGAACACAGCGGTGCCTGACACAACCAGGATTGCCAGATTTCTGTCGCTTTATTGAACGAGGTTCAATCTTGCTTTAGTCTTTGGCTTCCCTATGTTGCAGGGTACGGACTCATGGGCAGACGATCCGATCACAGCCGCGAAGAAATTCGAACGATGGCCGTTCACGCCGCGCGTCTGATTGTTGAGAATGAAGGTTACAGCGAGTTGACCGCAAGAAAGGTCGCCTCCGCGATCGGTTATACCGCGGGCACCTTGTACCTGGTCTTTGAAAATCTCGACGAGCTTATAGTGACGCTCAACGAAGAAACCCTTGCGGAGCTGCATGAAAATGTTTTGGCGGCCAGCTCCATATCCGCATCTACCGAACAACGCGTCAGCGCAATGGTGCGCGCATACCTGGACTATGCATTGAGTAACAGCCAGCGCTGGAGATTTGTATTCGAACACAGGTTGCCGGATAACCAGCCACTGCCCGAAGCGATCAGGCAGCAAACACGGGCCATGTTCAACCTCGTTACAGCAGCGCTCAGGGAAATGGGAACCGGGGACAGCGACCAGGAAATAGACGAGGCTGCCACCGCGCTTTGGAGCGGCGTACACGGTATTTGCATTCTCGCCCTGACCGGAAAAATAACGGTGGGCGGGCAGGTATCAGTGCATTCTCTGGCAGATTTGCTGGTTGATAATTTTCTCAGGGGTTTTGCCAGCCGGGGCAGCCGGTGAGTCGTACAAAGGGCATCCTGAGCCGGCGCGAGGTTTTGTCCTGGTCTGCATATGACTGGGCCAATTCGGCCTTCGCTACCACCGTCATGGCCGGATTTTTCCCGGTTTTTTTCAACGACTACTGGAGCGCGGGCGCAGTTGGAACGGTAAATACCTTCCGCCTTGCCATGGCCAACGTCATTGCCAGCATTGTCGTTGCGTTTCTTGCGCCCGTACTGGGTGCGATTGCCGATCGGGGCGGCATGCGCAAAAAATTCCTGTTGGGCTTTGCAATGCTTGGCATTGTCATGACAGGCAGCCTGTTCCTGGTTGAAATGGGCGCATGGCAGTTTGCCGCTGCTATTTTTGCGGTGGCTTTTATCGGTTTTGCGGGCGGCAACGTATTCTATGATTCGCTGCTGGTCGATATCGCCCCGGATGAAGATTTCGACTTGGTATCCGGTTTTGGATTTGCGCTGGGTTATCTGGGTGGCGGCCTGTTGTTCCTGGTCAATGTTCTCATGACTCTGAACCCCGGGTGGTTTGGGTTTGCAGACGCCGCCGCCGCGGTGCGCGTATCTTTTTTGAGCGTCGCAATCTGGTGGGCGGTTTTTTCCATACCGCTGTTCCTGTTTGTCCGGGAAAGACCGGTCGAGGATCGTGAACGCCGCGGCAATGCGGTGACTGAGGGATTTCGGCAACTGGTTGAGACCTTTCGCCATGTGCGTGCCTATCGCGTGCTGTTTTTGTTTCTTATTGCGTACTGGCTGTATATCGATGGTGTGCACACGGTCATCAAAATGGCAGTGGACTATGGGATCAAGCTGGAATTGAATCGGGGAGACCTGATTACTGCATTGCTTGTCACCCAGTTTGTTGGTTTTCCTGCGGCCATTGCATTTGGCTGGAGTGGCAAAAAAATCGGACCCAAAGCGGGCATCATTTTTGGCGTGGCCGTTTATATGATAGTCACAGCCTGGGCAAGCCTGTTTCTCGATGAGGTCTGGGAGTTTTACGCGTTGGCCATTGTCGTCGGTTTGGTCCAGGGTGGTGTGCAAAGCCTTAGCCGTTCGCTATTCGCACGGTTGATACCCGAAAACAAAAGCGCAGAATTTTTTGGTTTTTACAATATGCTTGGCAAGTTTGCGGCTGTTATTGGCCCGTTTCTCGTCGGCTGGGTTGCGCTGACGACCGGTAACTCACGCATAGCGATTGCCGCCATCATCCCCTTGTTCGTGCTGGGTATTTTTGTGCTGTTTTTCGTGGACGTCGAAAAAGGCAGTGCGCAGGCTGATCGCATGGAAGACGCCGGATAGCCGACCGGTATCCTGAGTATCGCAGTGTCTAGAGATTGCGTGGAAACGCTGCGATCATTTGCCGCAGATCGCGCACGACATCGGCGTTGCTGTCGTCTTCGTACCTCATTTTTATGTATTGCCGGGTGATATCCATTGAGTACGAGGCAAGTTCCGGTTTTTGATCTGCAATACGCTGTGCGAAATCCAGAGGACCTTCACTATCACCGCGTATCAGAGAATAAGGTTTCATTCTTTGGCAAAACTTTGCGTATAACCTGACTGCAGGGTCGATTTGTTTTGGCCTGAACTGGCGCGCTAGGTAAAGAGACAATAGCGCCATCGACGATGTAATCATGAGTGTCAGCAGCAAGATCAGCGCGCTCCAGCCGGGTTTCGATATACCCAGGTTTTCCAACAGCATTCTTTGCGTCCGGGAATCGAAGTCGATAAAGAAATCATTCCACAGGGTGTACGCGGCGTCCCAGGTCAGCCGCAGACGATTCAGAAACGGGTAGTCCGCGAAAAACATGCCCGGCACCGGTTCGCCATCGGCGACGCTGGATGCCAGGCCACGCTCGATGCGCTCGGGTGCGACCGCGGCCGTGGGGTCCACCCGAATCCAGCCACGCGCCGGCAACCATACCTCGGACCAGGCATGTGCATCGCTTTGTCGCACGATCAGGTAGTCGCCAATCGGGTTGTACTCGCCACCCTGGTACCCGGTCACAATGCGCGCGGGTATACCGGCGGCGCGCATCAGCGATGTAAATGCCGATGCGTAGTGACCGCAGAAACCGCGCCGGGTATCGAACAGAAAGTCATCGACGGAGTTGTGGCTCAATGATGGCGGTTGCAATGTGTAAAAGAATTCCTGCTCGCGAAACATGCGCAAAACGCGCTGTATCAACTCCTCATCGGTACGAGTCTGCTGACGCAGACTGAGCGCCAGCTCGCGTGATCGAGGGTTACGGTTTGTGGGCAGCGAGGTGTATGTGGTGCGATGAAATTTATCGATCTCGGTATCAAATCGAAATCGGGTGTGTGATTCCACATCGTAAGTCAGAAGGCGGTTCACCCGCCGGCGCACCCTGGGCTGATAGTCGTCACGCATATACGGTGAAATGCCCGTGAACTTGCCTGGCATCTCCAGCGCAAAAATCATTCTCAGGCCATGCGGTTCCAGGCTTACCCTGTACCGAACAGCTTCGCCAAGAAACTCAATATCCTCGAGATATCCGCGATTGGGCATCTCATATTGTCGCCAGGTCAGCCCGTCAAAGCGGTGCATGATGGGGCCGCGCCAATAGCGCTCGACCGGTGGCGGTATATCACCTTCAAAACGAACGCGGAACGCAACGGCGCCCGACTGACTGAGTTCGGAGATGCGCCCTGGGCTCATTTCAGTGCCCAACCCCGTGGTCGCGGAGTTCTGGCCCGGCACACCCCACAGTGGGCCCGGCAGACGCGGAAACAGCACGAATAATACGATCATGATCGGAATGGCCTGCGCCAGCATCGCACC
>CBDUSC010000234.1:0-3830 GCA_965369735.1 uncultured bacterium | reverse complement strand
GATGTACCAGCGTGGCAAGATTCAGGAAGAGAGCCTGTACTACGAATCCAAAAAACACGATGGCTCCTTACCGATAGTGGGTGTCAACACTTTCCTCCCGGACAGCGAGGACAGCGCAAGCTCGTCCGGGGAATCAAAGCTGATTCGTTCCACCGAGCAGGAAAAACAGGCCCAGGTCGCGGCGGTATGCAAATTCCTGGAGTGCAATGCCGACAGACTTTCTGGTGCCCTGACAGTCTTGCGGGATCAGGCAGCCGGGCCCGGCAATGTGTTCGAACAACTGATGGAGGCCGTAAAAACCTGCTCTCTGGGGCGCATCACACATGCTTTATACGGGGTTGGTGGCCAATATCGCCGCAACATGTGAACCTACAACCAGAACAGGTGCCAAATATTGAGCAGGAACCCGGCCAAAATCCGGGCCAAAACACCGGATCAAAGCATCCAAAAAACAGTGACTTGGCTGTATTGGGATACGCATTGCAACAATCAGGTCTATACTTTTTTTTAAGGGGTGATTCTGCTAGATTCAACCGCTTTCGAGACGATGTCTTGTCAGCCTCAATAAATAAGAAAAGGTAATCTCATGCAATTCATGAACGCGTTTCGCCCAGCGGGGACATTTTGGGCGTTGCTCCTTTTATTGCCGATCACTGCTGTTCATGCGCAATCCAATGTGCTGAACCAGGCGATGAAAGTCCAAAATGATAGCGATACCAGAGCTCAGCGGGCCCAGGCCCAGGTGACGCGTCTGGCCCAGGAAACCCAGGAACTGCTCGGTGACTACCGGGTTACGGTCCAACAGCTGGATCGCGTCCGAATTTACAATAATCACATGCAGCGTCTGGTTGAAGACCAGAACGAGGAAAAACAGGATATTCTTCGACAGCTCGACAATATCGAGGTGGTGCAGACCGGTATTGTTCCGCTGATGTACGACATGATCGAAACATTGGAACAGTTCGTCGAACTCGATATGCCATTCAATGTCGATGAGCGCACAAACCGCGTTGCCGTATTGCGTGAAAATATGGACAAGTCGGATATCACCATATCCGAGAAGTTTCGCCAGATCATGAATGCATACCAGATCGAAACGGCGTTCGGGCGCGATACTGAAGCAACGGTCACTACGCTGAATCTCAATAATCAGCCACGCGAAGTCAATATATTGCGCGTCGGCCGTGTATTGCTTGCGTATCAGACTGCTGATCGCAATGAAACCGGTTTTTTTAATCCGAAGACCCGCCAGTGGGAGGCGCTCGGTGACGAATACAGAAAGGCGGTCACCGAAGGGCTGCGCGTTGCCAAAAAACAGGCTGCGCCAAATCTTCTCAAGCTGCCGATCGCGGCACCGGAGCGGGCACAATGAATACATACATTATTAAAACGATTGCCATCGCTGCCGGTATCCTGATTGCCGGTAACGCAATGGCCCAGGACGCCAACGCGCAACTCAATCAGTTACTCAAGGATGCACGCGAAGCAGCAAGCACTGTCAGCAAGGAAAGCCAGCAACGCATCGATCAGTTTCGACGCAACAGAAATCAGCAAGCCGCTTTGCTGCAGCAGGTAAAACGACAACTGGCTGCGGAAGAGCTGCGCGGCGATCAGTTGCAGGCAAATTTTGAACAAAACGAACTCGATCTGGAAAACATGAACGAGCAGCTGCGTATCCAGGCCGGCAATATGGGTGAGTTGTTTGGTGTAGTGCGCCAGGTATCCGGTGATACCAAGGGCACGATCGACAGCTCCCTGATATCGGCTCAGTTCCCCGATCGTGGCGAAATCGCCAGCGAGCTGGCCCAGATCAAGGGTCTGCCGAGCATCGAAGAGCTGAACAAACTGCGTATGCTGATGCTGGATGAGATGGTGGAATCGGCCAAGGTCGTTCGTTACCCGACGACGATTGTCAATGCCGATGGTTCGCAGGAACAAACGGAAGTTGTGCGCGTTGGTGTGTTCAACGTGATTACCGGCGATCGTTTCCTCAGCTATGAGCCGCAGACCAGATCACTGAAGGAATTGCCGCGTCAGCCCGAAGGACGCTATCGCAGCCTGGCCTCCGATTTGTATGATGCTACCGATGGTATCGTTGCCATGGCGGTTGATCCGAGCTTTGGCTCGTTGCTGGCCCTGCTGATCGATGCACCAAACGCAAAAGAACGCGTGGATCAGGGTGGCCTGGTGGGTTATGTGATCCTGGTACTCGGTCTCATTGGTCTGTTGATCTCTATTGAACGCCTGCTGTTCCTGCAGGGCGCGTCCACCAGGATAAGTCAACAGCTCAAATCGGATACGGCGGATCCGAAGAATGCGCTGGGTCGTATTCTCAGTGTGTACACCGAGAACAAGACCATCGATGCGGAGACCCTGGAACTCAAACTGGACGAAGCCATATTGCGCGAGACCCCCAGGTTTGAAAAACGCCAGGGAACTATCAAGGTGCTGGCCGCGGTGGCACCGCTGCTGGGTCTGCTGGGTACGGTCGTCGGTATGATCGCGACGTTCCAGATGATCACTTTGTTTGGTACCGGCGATCCCAAGCTGATGGCCGGCGGTATATCGCAGGCGCTGGTGACTACCATGCTTGGCCTGATCGTTGCCATTCCGCTGGTGCTGCTGCACAGCCTGGTTGCCAGCAAGAGCAAGGCGCTGATTGAAATACTTGAGGAACAAAGTGCTGGCATTATTGCCAAGCATTCCGAGCAGGATACATTTGTCTAGGGAATTGCCATGAGTTTCATTCTGGAACCATTCATCCTCATACGGGATTTCTTTGACAAGGGAGGCCCCGTTCTCTACGGGATTTTGTTTGTCACATTCCTGATGTGGACGTTCATTATTGAACGGCTCTGGTATCTGTATGGCGTCATGCCGGACAAGGTTTCTGAAGTCAAACGCATCTGGGATGAGCGCGAGGACACGACGTCCTGGTATGCACGGCGGATTCGCGATCAGCTGTTGTCGGAGATATCGCTGGATGCACGCCAGTATCTTCTTCTGATAAAGACATTAATGGCGGTGCTGCCCTTGCTGGGCTTGCTTGGAACCGTGACGGGTATGGTCAAGGTGTTCGATGTCATGGCGGTTACCGGCACCAGCAATGCGAGGCTGATGGCCGGTGGTGTGTCCCAGGCAACGATACCAACCATGGCGGGTCTTGTAGCTGCGTGGTCCGGCTTGTATGTCGCGACATTTCTTGAGCAAAAGGCTTTCGCGGAAGTCGAAAAAGTGGAAGACGAATTAGTACATCACTAAGGCAGACTGTATGCGACGCAAAGTACATAGAGGCGATGACGAAGCTGATATCAACATCACACCGATGCTGGATATCGTGTTCATCATGCTGATCTTTTTCATTGTGACGACATCATTTGTCAAAGAAATAGGCGTAGATGTCAACCGGCCGTCAAATGCGCCGATCAAGGAGCAAAAGCAATCCGAGGTGATCGCAGTGCGCATCAAGGCGAACGGCCAGATTCTGATCCAGAATCGCATGGTGGATATCCGCGCGGTACGGGCCAATATCGAAAGCGGTCTGGCTTCAAAACCGGATGCGGCGGTTGTGGTGATAGCAGACCGTGAGTCGGATGCAGGTTTGCTGGTTCGGGTGATTGACCAGGCGAGAGTTGCCGGTGCCGAAAAGGTATCCCTGGCTGCAGCCGCCAAATGATCGATTTACCCCGCTGGGATCGGCTAACCCCGAATGGCGGAATGCGGCGTTGAACATATAGAGAGTAATTATGGCAAGAAAGCACGCTCAGGCTGAAGAAGATACCGAAATCAATATCACTCCGATGCTGGATATTGTGTTCATCATGTTGATC
>CBDUSC010000233.1:0-3834 GCA_965369735.1 uncultured bacterium | reverse complement strand
CGGCTGTCATTTCGAACGCCCAGGCAAAAATCATGGCAACCGGGAAACCCAGGATCATGAAGACGATAAACATCTTCATCACCCACCCGGGTGCAGAAAAGTTTTCGGCAGCAATATCGGCAATCTGCACCAGCAGCCAGCCGACGATAATATAGACGGTCGCAACCTTGAAAATGTTGCGCCGCCTGAGTTCTTTCAGGAAATCCCCCATCGCCATCCTGTTATTTTTGGCCCCTGTAATCGGGCCATGGTTGCCAACGCAATAGCGTAGCATGACGGTGTCACTATGCCCGCCCTATACGCCTGAAAATATTGCGCTGCATTATACTGTGAATCCATGAGCGAGCCCTTGAAACACGCCCATTCCAGCACCGAGCGCTGTGGGAGCTGCGGCGCCACGCTGACCGGCGAGTTCTGCGCCCGTTGTGGGTCGCCACAGCCGGGCAGGCTGAGCTTCAGACGCATATTTCGGGATATCACCCGGCACATTACCGAACTCGATATCCGCATCATCAAAACCATTGTGGATTTGACCCTGCGACCCGGCGAGGCCTGCCGCAGCTATGTCGATGGCAACCGCCAGAGATATACCAACCCGCTCATATACGCATTCATTGTCGCTACCGTACATCTCCTGCTTGTCACCGTGTTTGGCCTTGATGCCGCATACAACATGGTGGGTTACCTGATATACCCGGCAATGATTCCCGCCGCACTGGCGATGGTCTGGTTATTCCTGAAAGAGCGGTTCAATTTCGCCGAGTGTTACGTTTTTCTGTTATTTGTTTATGGCCATCTGATGTGGCTATTGACCGCGTTCGCTTTTATCGATCTATCTGGCAGCTGGCTGGGTGCCGGTATCGGGCAATTGATCGAAACCGCTTATTTCATCTGGGCTGTTACGGGTTTTTATCAAAACAAACACCCGGTCACACTGCTAAAGGCGTTGATCCTCAGACTGGTATCGATTGCGCTGTTTATGGGGATGACCCAGGGCACGGTCTGGCTGGTCACGACGCTCGGTTTCTAAAACAAAATCTCAGGTAGATTCGCGGTCGATCCACTTTTCCACTTTCGGTGGCGTATAGACCAGCATTTTATCCAGCAATGCATCCGGCTCGGTATCCGAGATAATCATGCTGCGATGCTGCTCATGCACGAATCTATGCTCCACCGCGTGATCGATGTGCTGCAACAACCCATCATAGAACCCCGCGATGTTGAGCAGGCCTATGGGCTTTGATACAAAACCGAGCTGTGCCCAGGTGAGCATTTCAAAAAACTCTTCCAGCGTGCCAAGACCGCCCGGCAAGGTCACTACGCCATCGGACAAATCGCTCATCAGCGCCTTGCGTTCATGCATGGAGTCCACGACCCTGAGATCGGTCAGTTCTTCGTATGCAACTTCCTTTTTCAGCAGCGCATCCGGGATGACTCCGATCACCTCGCCGCCGGCATCCAATGCGGCTTCGGCCAGTGCACCCATGAGCCCCACGCGGCCACCGCCATACACGGTGGTCCAGCCGCGCGCAGCAATGGCGCGACCGAGTTTTGATGCCGCGGTGACATACTCGGGCAATGATCCAGGGCTGGATCCTGCAAAAACACACACAGATTTCATATTTTCAGGGGCCGGATTCGGCCAGCAGGGTATCGGAAATCAAACCATCATTGGCCAGTGCAGCAACAACTGCTTTTCTGCGTTGCGCGAGTTCCTGCCTCATCGCCAGGAATTCAGCGTCATCACTCAAAAAATCGTATATCGGGTCCAGGCCAAATACCGGGCCGGAACTCATGCCGCGATCAAGCGCAATCTGGAACCACTTGAGTGTTGTCTCCCGATCCTTAGCTGCCGCCGCGGCAGCAGCGGCTCCATAGTTCACGCACCAGCAATGTCCATAGCCCTGCATCAAATCGGCAAAGAATTTCTGCTCTGCCTTTGACAGCGCAATCGCGATTTCAGTTTCGCCCAACTGGTAAATCACATACGCAAAGGTCGTCGCGATACCAGCGAAGTTTCCATCAACAGTCCATTCACCCGGATATTCCGTGTAGCCGAACGCTTCCAGATATAGACTGTTTGCCTGCTCAAGATTGCCCGCAATCGCTTCAACGCGGGCAGCACTCATCAACAGGAATTTGTCATCCGGCCAGCGTCGCACCATATCGCGCATCAATTGAACAGCCGCCTCGTTATCCCCTTGCAGCAACAAGATGTTTGCCTCACTGGCTGCAATACCCCCATAGGCCGGATTTACCCTTCGGCCTTTGTCGATCAGCGCCTGCGCCCGATCCAGATCACCCAGGATGATGTAATTGTCTGCAAGGTTTTCATAGGTCGGTACCGAATCGGCGTCCAGCTCCAGAACCTTGTGCATCCAGCGCATTTCTTTTTCCATGTCGCCGTTGGTAAACGCAAGAGTTTGCAAGGTTCGATAGGTACCATCCCAGTCGGGCGCGATATCCATGAGCTGGTCGGCGAAATATTGCGCCTTATCCATGTTGCCGCCAAACGCGTTGTTACTGGCCATGTTTTGCACGATTACCGGAGCCAGCGGGTCAAGCTCGTATGCCTTGACATATAGCTCCGCCGTCCGTTCCGGTTCAGATGCAAAAAGGTTTCCTGCCAGCCACAAATATGCATAAGCATTGTTTGGGTTGAGCTCAATTGCCCGCTCTAACATAGGAATGACTTCGCTGTCGGGCGCGCCCATGCTGGACAACAAGGTTGCCCTTATGGCCCAGGCCTCGCTGAGCTGGTTATCGATGGCAAAGGCTTTTTCCAGGGCCATCTCTGCCAACGGACCCACTTCGGTGATACTGCGATATGAATAGTTCGCGAGAAACACATAGGCATAGGCGACGCCCGTATGCGCCAATGCGTAGTTTGGGTCAATTTTTGCTGCTTGCCTGAACTCCGACAAAGCAAGCTCAAGCTGATCCTTGGACCGATAGGCAACATGGTGCAGGCCTTTGAGATAATGCTGGTGGGCTTCGAGGTTTTCGGTGCTCTTTTTGGCAATCACTGCAAGATCGGCCTCACCCAGAAGTTCCTGCTTGAGCGCGGCCACCACCTGCGTCGCGATCTCATCTTGAATCTGGAAGATATTATCCAACTTTCGGTCATAGGTCTCCGACCACAGGTGATAGCCGTCATTCACATCGATCAACTGCGCGGTCACCCGCACCGTGTCACCTGATTTTCTGACGCTACCCTCGAGGATGGTATTGACGTTCAACGCTTCGCCAATGGTTTTGAAATCTTCGTTCTTGCCTTTGAATGCAAACGACGAGGTACGCCCGGCAACTTTGAAGTCCTCGATCTTTGCCAGAACGTTCAGTAGCTCTTCGGACAGGCCATCGGCAAAAAATTCGTTATCGGCGTCCGGGCTCATGTTCACGAATGGCAATACAGCAATGGACAACTCGGCCGCTGGCGCCGGGCTGGATGACGCAGATTGCCCCATGCTGTCGCCGGTTCCTCGCATACCCATCTGGCTATAGGCAAATACACCTATGGCCAGAACCACCAGGCTTATGGTGATGAC
The DNA here is from genome assembly GCA_965369735.1 of uncultured bacterium. Classification (GTDB taxonomy): domain Bacteria; phylum Pseudomonadota; class Gammaproteobacteria; order Steroidobacterales; family CBDUSC01; genus CBDUSC01. Next base: position 286 of record CBDUSC010000233.1, on the reverse strand, counting down.
ATCCATTTTTTTGGCGGTATGCGCGGTGACGGATTCGTCTTGCCGGATATCTTTTTCCCGCTTGAGCCCATCCGGTGTGAGTTCGAACACCCAGGAAAACAGGATCGCAGCGACCAAGCCCAGGATCAGAAGAATAACGACCAGCCGGGTGGCCCACTCGGGGATATCGAACAGGGGAAACAGCAGGTCCGCGAGCTGAATCACGACCCACGCAAACACTCCGTACATCACAGCGATGCGGACTACGTTTCTGCGCTTGAGTTCGGAGAAAAGGCTCATAATTGAA
>CBDUSC010000232.1:0-3848 GCA_965369735.1 uncultured bacterium | reverse complement strand
AATGCTGGCAACCATGCTGAGGACTATGGATGCGAGCAGCGGTTGCGCAACCTGGGGCGGCAACATTGCTTCTTGCAGACCCAGCGTCAATAAAGCAATACCAAACTCACCGCCGTGGGCCAGCACGACTCCGGTGCGCACGGCGTCTTCCCGTCGGGCACCACACAGGCGTGCCAGCGGCATGATGAGTAAAAACTTGCCAACGATCAATAACAGCAATATCAAAACGATTACCCATACTTCTTTTGCGAGCAACGGCAAGTCAAGCTGCACACCGATCGAGATAAAGAACAGACCGAGCAGAATGTCGCGGAATGGACGAATATCGGCTTCCACCTGGTGACGGTATTCGGTTTCGCCAATCATCATGCCGGCCAGGAACGCACCGAGTGCCATCGACATGCCCACCAGTTGCGTGATCCAGGCTGCACCGATGGCAACCAGCAGTACGGTGAGCGTAAACAGCTCCGCGAGTTTGCTGCGGGCGATTTCATGGAACAGGGGACGTATCAGCCAGCGACCTGCTGCCAGCACCAGGACCAACGCGGCAATACCCTGCAAGGCGGCGATCAGGATTTCCTGCATTGCCGGCTGGCTGTCGGGCACCGCCATGATCGAAATCACGATCAGAAAGGGTACGACAGCGATATCCTGGAATAACAAAATGCCAATCGAGTAGCGTCCGTGCGGCCGGCCAAGCTCGACCTGCTCGGTCAGCATTCGCACCACGATGGCGGTCGATGACATGGCAAAGGCGCCACCGAGCACCAGTGACTCGGGACCACCGTAACCCAGTGAGATCAATATCGTCGTAACGATGGCCGTGGCCAGGCTGTCCTGGAGACCGCCCAGCAGGAACACCTCCCGGCGCATTGCCAGCATCTGCACAAAGGAAAATTCCAGACCCAGCGCAAAGAGCAGGAAAACGACACCGAATTCGGCGACGAACTCGATCTCCGGGCTGTGCGCCACGACATCCAGCAAGTGCGGGCCCATCAGGATGCCAACGGCCAGGTATCCGAGTATCGGTGGCAAATGAAGCAGGCGTTTTACCACGGTGACCACCAACACCGCTGCTGCCAGCATCATGATGAGCAATGTCAGGGGGTGGTCGATCATGGTTGCAAGTTTATCCGGCTGACACGATTGAGTTTCATGCTAGCATGCTGCGTTTCGTGCAAGCGGGGATATCCAATGAAGTCCTATTTACACACCCTGGTACCGTGTGCAGCCGCGTTGTTGCTTGCAGCATGCGATGCCGGTAGCGGGGCCAAACCCGCGGCGGCATGGTCAGCCGATGCCCCGGCGCCGTACCCATCCACCTATGAGCGCCTGCCTTCTCAAGTCACTCTTATCCAGGACGCCACCGTGCTGACCGGTGACGGTGGCCGCATCGAAGAGGGCGAGGTCCTGATGCGCGATGGCAAAATCGTCGCGATCGGGGCATCCATAGCAGCGCCCGAGGGTGCAGTCGTGATCGATGCATCGGGCAAGTGGGTAACACCTGGAGTCATCGATAATCACTCGCATCTTGGTGTGTATGCATCGCCGAGTGTGAAGCCGCACTCTGATGGCAACGAAGTTGCCAATCCGAATACAGCCGAGGTGTGGGCCGAGCATGGGCTGTGGCCGCATGATCCCGGTTTTGACGCCGCGCGCGCCGGCGGTGTCACAGTGATGCAAATCCTGCCAGGTTCGGCGAACCTGTTTGGCGGTCGCAGCGTCACGGTCAAGAACGTACCGTCGCGCACCATGCAGGGCATGAAATTTCCCGGCGCACCGCAGGGTCTGAAAATGGCCTGTGGCGAGAACCCGAAACGCGTCTATGGCTCGCAGGGCGGTCCGTATTCACGCATGGGTAATGTTGCCGGCTACCGCAAGGCCTGGGTCAAAGCCCGCGAATACAAAACCCGTTGGGATAACTATCGGAACGGCTTGAGCGAGAAAGAACCCGAGCGCGATATCCAGCTTGATACCCTGATGGGTGTGCTCAATGGCGAGATCCTGGTGCATAACCACTGCTACCGCGGCGATGAAATGGCAGTCATGCTCGATCTGGCAAAAGAATTTGGCTACAAAGTCACATCCTTCCATCACGCGATTGAAGCGTACAAGGTCGCGGACCTGCTCGCCGAGAACGGAACCTGTGCATCCATGTGGGCCGACTGGTGGGGCTTCAAAATGGAGGCTTTTGATGTCACCCGCGAGAATATAGCCCTGGTCGACAAGGCCGGTGCCTGCGCAATCGTACATTCGGACTCGGATACCGGGATTCAGCGATTGAACCAGGAAGCTGCCAAGGTGATGGCATCGGCGAATCGCGCCGGTATGGATATCACAGCAGAGCATGCGTGGATCTGGTTGAGCCTCAACCCGGCGAAGTCGCTGGGCATCGATGATGAAACCGGCAGCCTCGCTGAAGGAAAAAATGCCGATGTGGTTTTGTGGGATGGCAACCCCTTCAGCGTGTACACACGCGCCGAGCAAGTCTTTGTCGATGGCGCGCTGGTGTATGACCTCAATAACCCGGACGATCAGGCGAAAGCCGACTTCACGCTGGGCACCACGGAAGGAGCGCTGTGATGAAATATATATATAAGGTATTCACCACAACGCTGGTTTTGCATGCGATGTTGGCAAGCGCGTTGTTTGCAAGCAACGTTCATGCAGAAACCATTGCGATCACCGGTGGCCGGGTACACACGATTGCCGATGAGGGTGTGATTGAAAACGGCACGGTGTTGATCCGTGACGGCAAGATCGTGGCGGTTGGCACAGACATCGATGTGCCCGGCGATGCGGTCGTCATCGATGCCAGTGGCAAGGAAGTGACGCCGGGTATTTTTGATGCCTATACACGATTTGGTGTGGAAGAGGTGTCACTGGTTGAGGAGACGGTGGATTCAGAACAAAGCGGTGGCACATATACTGCTTCTTTTGATATCAGCTACGCCATCAACCCGCGCTCGATCCTGATACCAATCAACCGCATCGAGGGTGTCACGCGCGCCGCGGTGGTGCCGGACACGGCGTCACAGGCATTCAACAGCACGAGTACCGAAGCGTTGAGCTCGATAATCTCCGGTCAGGCTGCGGTCATCAATCTTGGTGGCCCGGGTGACTGGCTGACCCGCTCCGGCGCTGGCATGTTTGTTGAGCTTGGTGAAGACGGAAGCGCTTTGTCGGGCGGTTCACGTGCGACCGCGATGGTACGCCTGCGCGATGCACTTGAAGACGCGAGTGACTATTCCCGCAACCGGCGAGTCTGGGAGCAAGGCGCACATCGTGACTATTCCTTGTCGCGCAAGGATCTCGATGCCATGCAACCGGTCATCGCGGGCGATATGCCGCTGGTTGTACTGGTTGATCGCGCCAGCGATATCGAACAGGTACTGAAGCTGAAAGAAGAGTTTGGTCTCAAGCTGGTGATTGCCAGTGGTGCAGAATCCTGGATAGTTGCCGATCAACTGGCGGCCGCCGATGTACCGGTAATCCTGGATCCGCAGACCAATCTGCCGGAGACTTTTTCGTCGCTCAACTCAACGCTTGAGAATGCTGCTCGCCTGGAAAAAGCGGGCGTCATCTTTGCGTTGGTAACACGCGATATGCACAACTCGCGCAATGTTACCCAGTATGCCGGTCTCGCAGTTGCGAATGGCTTGTCATACGAGGCGGCATTGCGCGCCATTACGGTTAACCCGGCGCGTATCTATGGTGTCGATGATGTGGTCGGCACCCTGGAAGCAGGCAAGGATGCTGATGTGGTTGTCTGGAGTGGCGATCCACTTGAAGTCACTACCTTTGCAGATCATGTGATTATTCGTGGCAAGCAGATTGAGATGGTGAGC
>CBDUSC010000231.1:0-3854 GCA_965369735.1 uncultured bacterium | reverse complement strand
CACCATTCGTCATCAGCCCCGAGTACGGGACCCGCTGCACGACCGTGGTGCTGGTGTCGCATCAGGGCCAGGTAACATTCGTGGAGCGGCGTTTTGATGCGGATGGCCAGACAACCGGGGAAAGCCGGTTTGATTTCGAGATCGAAAGCAGGAATAGACTATGAGAAGCAGCCCGGGAAGCTCAACCGCAAAGACCATCGCTGCGTTCGGCAGCTGGGGCTCCCCTGTCGACACCGATCTGATCGTGTCGGAGAGCGTACGGCTGGCGCAGCCATGCATCGACAACGGTTTGATTTACTGGTCCGAAACCCGCCCGACTGAAAAAGGCAGGACTGTCCTGGTACGGCACAACGCGGATGGTTCAAAAACCGATTTGACGCCGGTGCCATACAGCGTGCGCAGCCGGGTGCATGAATACGGTGGCGGCGCGTCACTCGTAAGCAAAAATCGAATCTGGTTCATCAATGACGCCGATCAGGATATTTACGAAGTCACCGATGCGGGTGTTGTCCGGCTGACCAACAGCGAAAGCACGCGCTTTGCGAACATGGTGTACGACGAGCAACGAAACCGGCTGCTCGCGGTCTGCGAAGATCATTCCACGGGAAGCGATCCGGTCAACAGCCTGGTTACCATCGATCTGTCCAACGGCGAAATCGCTTTGTGTACCGGTGGCGCCGATTTTTACAGCAACCCTTGCCTGAACTCCGATGCATCGCAAATCGCATGGCTGCAATGGCATCACCCAAACCTGCCATGGGACTGCACCGAATTATGGCTGGCCAATCTTGATGCGCATGGCGCGGTGACCGATGCACGCCTGGTGTCGCAAGGCCAGGATGAATCGGTGTTCCAGCCCTCGTTCAGCCCCGATGATCGCCTGTATTTTGTATCCGATCGTGACAACTGGTGGAACCTGTATCGTCTCGATGGCAACAATGACGACACCGTGGAAGCGGTGACGCAGGAAAAGGCGGAGTTTGGCATGCCGCAGTGGATTTTCTGCATGTCGACCTACGCATTTGTCTCGTCAGGCAGCGCGGTATGCGCCTATACCAGAGATGGCCGCTGGAATGTTGCAACGCTGGACCTGAACGACAAGACACTCACTACGCTGGATCTGCCGTGGACCGGTATTGATCATCTTGTGGCCGACGCCAGCCAGGCCGTCTTGCTGGCGGGCGGCCCCGACAGCATGTTATCGGTCGTGCGGCTCGATTTAACGGGGTCAGAGACGGGTTTTTCACATTCGGGCGCTGCCGGGGACTCGCAAGCGTTGTGTGTCTGCAACCCTGCGGGCGTCCCGGAGGGCTACGTTTCAAAACCACAATCGATCAGCTACCCCAGCGGCGGCGGGTCACAAGCCCACGGCATGTTTTATCCACCTGTCAACGCAGCATTTCGCGGACCCGATGGGGAAGCGCCTCCACTGCTCGTGTTTTGCCACGGCGGACCGACCGCCTCGGCACCACATTGCCTGAAGCTGACCACACAGTTCTGGACCAGCCGCGGTTTTGCCATCCTGGACGTCAATTACCGCGGCAGCACAGGATTCGGACGCGACTATCGGCGTGAGTTGTACGGTAACTGGGGTATCGCCGATGTAGAAGATTGCATATCCGGTGCGCAATGGCTGGCCGAGCGCGGTCTTGTAGACAAGGAAAACTGGCTTATATCGGGTGGCAGCGCGGGTGGTTTTACCGTCTTGTCGGCGCTGACTTTTCACGACAGCTTTAAAGTCGGCGCCAGCCATTTCGGTATCGCCGATCTCACTGCAATGTTCGAAACCACGCACAAATTCGAAGCCAGTTATGACCACTGGTTGCTGGGCGACGACAAGCCACTGGAAGAACTGTGCGCGCAACGCTCGCCAATTCGCCATGCGGATCGCCTCAATTGCCCGGTAATTTTTTTCCAGGGCCTTGATGACAAAGTTGTGCCGCCCGCACAAAGCGAAATGATGGTCGATGTGCTACGCAAAAAAGGCGTGCCGGTGTCTTATCTTGCATTTGAAAACGAAGCGCATGGCTTCAGACAGGCCGATACCATCAGGCGCGTGTATGACGCCGAGCTATTCTTTTTTGCAAAAATGCTCGGCTTTGAGCTGACGGATGATATCGAGCCCGTGCATATCGACAATTTCAACTGATTGCCCGCAATACATCACCCGCCCGCGTCCAGAACCCGCATCAGCCACTGGCGTATGTCCCCGATTTCCTCCGGGCATACTGAATGCGGCATCGGGTAGCTATGCCACTCGACCGAATAGTCCAGCGACAACAACCAGCGGCGCGCCTCATCGCCCGCCAGCGGCGGCACCAGCGGATCCATGCTGCCGTGTGCCAGAAATACCGGCGTATCCCGGTTCGCATCCGAGATCTCGCGCGCCAGGTAGTCGCGTTGCGGGACATAGGTCGATAAGCCCATGATCCCCGCCAGTTTTTGCGGATAGCGCAATGCGGTTCGCAATGCGACGGTCCCGCCCTGCGAAAAACCGGCAACGATGATGTTTTCGCACAGCACACCGCGTTCGATCTCGCGCTCGATCAGTTTGACGATTTCCAAACAGCTGTCTTCTATGCCCTGCATATCAACCGAGGTGTCACGATCCAGATCGGTGATATCGAACCAGGCGCGCATTGGCATCCCGCCGTTGAGCGTAACCGGCCGTACGGGTGCATGTGGGAAAATAAAGCGGATCGGCAAACCAATACTGAGCTGCGGGATGACGGGCTCGAAATCGTGGCCATCGGCGCCCAGACCATGCAGCCAGATAACGCTGGCCGCCGGCGAGGCGCCGGTTTCCTTTTCAACGGTTGGCAGCAGTGACACAGCGGACTCCTTGTGCGCAGATCGCGATTCTAGACAAAGATCCAGGCTGGCGACAGCTCCATTTTGACTTGCCAATGCATTTTGTACTCGCCAATATTGGCCGCATGGCTGTGTGGAAGAAAAAATTTGAGCTCGATGGTTTACCGTCATTCCTGAAAGACACCATCGATGCACATCTCGGTATCGAGTACCTGGAGATTGGCGACGATTTCCTGGTCGCGCGCATGCCCGTGGATGAGCGAACGCGACAACCATTTGGCCTGCTTCATGGCGGCGCCTCTGCGGTGCTCGCCGAGAGCCTGGGCAGCCTGGCCGGGAGTATGGCCGTTGATGACCAGCACTACTGCGTCGGGGTGAGCATCAATGCAAATCACTTGCGCGCGGTCACCGGCGGGTGGGTGACCGGCACGGTACGGCCAATACGTCTTGGGCGCCGAATTCATATCTGGGAAATCGATATCGTCAATGAAGACGGCAAACCGGTAAATCATTCTGTGCTGACGCTATCCGTACAAAAACTGAATGCCTGAACCGCTGTGTCAGCAGTGCCGTTGCCGATATACTTAGCCAACCTTGGAAGGACAACGTCCATGAATCGTCTCATCGCTGTTCTGCTATTGATTGCAAACCTGTGCGCATGCGGGCGCACCGGCGAACTGTACCTGCCGGAAGAGGCGCAGCCTGCCACGGAGCCAGAACCGGTAACTGCTGAGCCGGCGAGTGCTGAGCCCGTGACTGCTGAGCCAGTGAGTGCCGAACAAGCGGAAGATGAGCAAGCGGACGAAGAACAAAACGAATAACGCCCCTGCATACGATTGATATGAGCAAATCACCACCGTTTGTGCTGGTAGACGGATCAAGCTACCTGTACCGCGCTTTTCATGCGCTGCCGCCGCTGACGAATTCACGCGGCGAACCTACCGGCGCCATATACGGCGTGCTCAACATGTTGCTGAAACTCATGCGCGAGCACGAACCGAAGAATATCGCGGTGGTGTTCGACGCACCGGGCAAAACCTTTC
>CBDUSC010000230.1:0-3876 GCA_965369735.1 uncultured bacterium | reverse complement strand
ACACTCTTTGCGGATAACAACCTGACTGGCGTCAACCCGAGTACCGATCGGGTAATAATTTCAGTACCAGACATACTCAGTACCAATGTTTTGCAGCAGGCATCAGGCAGCAACCTCGCGGTGCCTGGACCTGGATTTTACCGGCGCGGTGGAGAACACATTTCACTGATGGTGCGAAGCGGTGATTCGCTTGATCGTTTGTTCAAGCGCCATGGCGTCGATCGCGGTGATCTCGCGATGATCATGCGGCTGCCGAATGCCAAAACAAATTTGCGAATCATTCGCCCTGGTGACGAAATATCGATAACCCATATCGATGGAAATGTTCAGGCACTGCACCGTCGCATCAATGAAACCAGTTCATTGATGGTGACACGCGATGCAGACGGATTCGCGGCCGAGATGATCGATCACCCGATTGAACGCCGCGTAACTTATGCGCACGGCACCATAAAAAGCTCATTATTTGAAGCAGGAAAGGAAGCGGGCGTCTCCGACAAGGTCATCATGGATCTGGCCGGCATATATGCCTGGGATATTGATTTTGTTCTCGATATCCGCAGCGGCGATGAGTTTGTCGTTGTTTTCGAAGAAATCTGGCAAAACGGTCAACGCCTCAGAGACGGCAGCATTGTTGCAGCGGAGTTCACCAACAGCGGAAAATCCTATCGTGCGGTCCGATACCAGAGCCCGGATGGCAAGACCGACTTCTACACACCGGATGGTCACAGCATGCGCAAGGCGTTCATCCGCGCGCCGGTAGATTTTTCGCGCATCAGCTCCAGTTTTAACCCGCGCCGGCGGCACCCGATATTCAAGACGATCAGACCGCACCGTGGTGTCGACTACGTGGCGCCTGCGGGCACGCCAATCAAGGCAGCCGGTGATGGCAAAGTCATACATCGCGGCCGCAAGGGCGGTTACGGCAATGCCGTGATCCTGCAGCACGGCGGAAACATTACGACCTTGTACGGCCATATGATCCGGTTCTCAAAAAAGGCCAGACTGGGTAGTCGCGTCAAGCAAGGCGATATCATCGGTTATGTTGGCAAGACAGGTTATGCAACCGGTTACCATCTGCATTACGAATATCGTCTCAGCGGCGTGCATCGCAACCCGCGCACGGTGAAATTACCCCAGGCTGCACCGGTACCAAAAGAGCACCGTGATGATTTTTTCACCAACACAAGCCCGCTGCTATCACAGCTTGATGACGTCAAGCGCAGTCGTGTCGCAATGGCCGCGGCGCCCTGAGCCATCTACTGACAATCACCGCCGGTAGCACCAGATGAGCGAACTCTATGTAGGCCTGATGAGCGGTACCAGCATGGATGCCATCGATGCTGTGGTAATCGAATTTACCAAAGCCAAACCGCGCCTGGTCCATACCGAATCGACTGCCTGGACCGCGGAAACCAGGGCCCGGTTACTGGAAATTATCACCTACCCGGAGTCGGTGAATCTTGATCAAATTGCCGAACTCGACGAATTGCTCGGCGAGCAATTCGCACTGGCGGTTGATTCATTGTTAGCGGCATCGGATATACAGGCCACGGACATATCTGCCATCGGCAGCCACGGTCAAACCATTCGCCACTGCCCCGATGCGGCGCCGCCTTTTACCTGGCAAATTGGTGACCCGAACGTGATCGCCGCGCGCACGGGTATCACTACCGTTGCGGACTTTCGCCGTCGCGATATTGCGCTCGGCGGCCAGGGTGCTCCATTGGCTCCTGCATTTCACAAACTTGCGTTTTCAGACGCCAAAGAAATTCGTGCGGTGATCAATATTGGCGGGATTGCCAACATCAGTTGCCTGCACCCGAACAAGCCGGTTACGGGATTCGACACGGGTCCGGGCAACGTCCTGATGGACCTGTGGTGCGATCTGAATCAGGGTGAGCCGTACGACAAAAACGGAGCATGGGCAGCGTCGGCTGAACCGAATGCAGCGCTACTCAAGGCGTGTCTTGCCGACAGCTATTTCAGACAGACGCCACCAAAAAGCACCGGCCGGGAGTATTTCAGGCTCAAATGGCTGGAACAAAACCTGTCAGGCATAAACCCGCAACCCGATCCCGCGAGTATCCAGGCGACGTTGTGCGAAGTTACAGCGCAAAGTATCAACGCGGCAGTCGACGAATATCTACCGGATTGCAGTCGAATCATTCTCTGCGGTGGCGGTGCACATAACAGTCACTTGCGAACCCGTATCTCCGATCTCAACGCCGATCGGGTTGTCGATGATACGGGTTCATACGATATTGAGCCGGACTGGGTGGAAGCCGCGGCCTTCGCATGGATGGCCCGTTGCGCAATACAAAATGAAGCAATCGATCTCGTTGCAGTGACCGGGGCAAGCGAGCCTGCGGTGCTGGGGACTGTTTGCCACGGGAGCACCGGCGCAGCCTGACTCAAGCTGGAAGCTCGCGTGCCCGCTATGGATACCATAACAATCAACAACCCGGACAATTTCATCAACCGCGAGTTGAGCTTACTGAAGTTCAATCGGCGCGTGCTCGAGCAGGCGCAGGATGAACGCACGCCGTTGCTGGAGCGGCTCAAGTTCCTGTGTATCGCCTCAACCAATCTGGACGAGTTCTTCGAAATTCGTGTTGCTGGCCTGAAACAACGCGTCGAACTGGGTTCGACACAGACGCGTTCGGATGGCTTGTTGCCCCAGGAAATCCTGTCCGCAATACATGAGCAGGCACAGGCACTGGTTGAAGAACAATATCGACTGTTGACCGACGTCCTGATTCCGGGTCTGTCACAGCAACGCATATCGATATTGAAACGCGAGAGCTGGACCCAGGACCAAAGTGACTGGTTGCACCGTTACTTCAGAGACGAAGTACTGCCGGTGCTGAGCCCACTCGGGCTGGACCCCGCCCGGCCTTTCCCCCGCATCATTAACAAAAGCCTCAACTTTATTGTTCAGCTAAAAGGCAAAGATGCCTTTGGCCGGCCCAGCAACCTCGCCATTGTACAGGCGCCACGATCACTGCCGCGTTTGATTCGGCTGCCACCCGGGATGACTGGCGACAACAAAGATGAGTTTGTGTTCTTGTCATCCATGATCCACGCCTTTGCGGCAGAATTATTTAGTGGCATCAAGGTGCTAGGCTGTTACCAGTTTCGGGTCACGCGTAACAGCGATTTGTTCATCGATGACGAGGAGGTCGAAGATCTCGCCCGCGCCCTGGAAGGCGAGCTTGCATCCAGACGATACGGAGCAGCGGTTCGACTGGAGGTTGCGCATGACAGCCCGGGGGAGCTGAAACGGTTTTTGCTTGATCATTTTGCCCTGGGGGAGATTGATCTGTATGAGGTCAATGGCCCTGTGAACCTGAATCGACTGCTCGCTGTTTATGAGCTGGTGGATCGCCCGGATCTAAAATACCCGGGTTTCGCGCCGGGTCTGCCGCAGCCAATGGTTAACAACGCGGATATTTTTGCTGCAATTCGTGCGGGTGACCTGCTCATGCACCACCCCTACCAGAGTTTTGCACCCGTTGTAGACTTTGTGCATCGCGCCGCACACGACAACAAAGTACTTGCAATCAAACAGACGCTGTACCGTACAGGGCCGGATTCCCCGGTCGTCGATGGCCTGGTTGCCGCCGCGCAAAACGGCAAGGAAGTGACCGTCATTATCGAGTTGCGCGCACGCTTTGACGAAGCGGCAAATATTGCGCTGGCTTCGCGACTTCAGGAAGCCGGAGCGCATGTCATGTACGGTGTGGTGGGATTCAAAACGCATGCCAAATTGATTCTGGTTGTGCGTCGTGAATCAACGGGTTTGCGCCGTTATGTCCATGTTGGAACCGGCAATTATCACCCGCGGATCTTCGATCAGCTCGCGGTTGCGCATCA